>NZ_JBKBCT010000065.1:0-21558 GCF_050871525.1 Kineococcus auxinigenes
CACCACCGCCCCCCCCGCACGCTCGAGGGGCTGGTCCCGCGGAGCGCGGGCGGGGGCGGGGGGGGGGTCGGGGTGGGGGCGGGGCGGGGGGGGGGGGTGGGGGGGGGGCCGGCGCCCCCCCCGGTGCTGGGCGAGGTGGCGGTGGTGGTGCGCCGCTGGCTGGACCTGGACGGCGACGTCGCCGCCGCCGAGGAGCACCTGCGCACCGACGCGCGCCTGGCGCCGCTGGTGGCGGCCCGCCCCGGGCTGCGGGTGCCCCGCTCCGTGTGCGGCGCGGAGACGGCCCTGCTGACGGTGCTGGGTCAGCAGGTCTCGCTCGCCGCGGCCCGCACGTTCGCGGGCCGGCTGGTGGCCGCGTTCGGGGACCCCGCGGCGGGTGGGCCGACCGCCTTCCCGGAGCCGGCGGTGCTGGCCGCCGCCGGGCCGGAGGCGCTGCGGGCGGCGACGGGGCTGACGGGGGCGCGCTCGCGCACCCTGCACGCGCTGGCGCGGCTGCTGGCCGGTGGGCTGGACCTGGACGCGGAGCGGGAGGCGGGCCGGGGCGAGGCGGCGCGGGCGCGGTTGCTGGCGGTGCCGGGCATCGGGCCGTGGACGGCGGACCTCGTGGCGCTGCGCGTGCTGGACGAGGACGACGCGTTCCTGCCGGGGGACCTCGTGCTGCGCCGGGCGCTGGGCGGCGTGCCGGCGGCGGCGGCCCTGGAGACGGCGGGGGCGTGGCGGCCGTGGCGCGGGTACGCGCTGCTGCACCTGTGGACGGCGCAGGTCTTCACCGATCCCGGTGGGTCACGGTGAGTGGGGGGATCGGTACGGTGCGGAGCGTGCCAGCAGCGCAGGGGACCGTGGTCGTGACCGGTGGCAGCCGGGGCATCGGCGCCGCCGTCGTGCAGGCGCTCGCCGCGCGGGGGGTGCCGACCTGCTTCAGCTACGCCACGCGCCGCGAGGCGGCCGAGTTCGTCGTCGAGCAGGCCGCCGACCTCGGCACCCCCGTCAAGGCGGTGCGGGCCGACGTGTCCTCCGAGGCGGACGTGCGGCACCTGTTCGCCGAGGCCGAGCAGCTCGGTCCCGTCACCGGCCTGGTGAACAACGCGGGCGTCAACGCCCCCGCGGCGCGGGTCGTGGACATCGACGCCGCCCGCGTGCGCCGCCTGCTGGAGGTCAACGTGGTGGGCGCGTTCGTGTGCGCGCGCGAGGCCGTGACGCGCATGGCCCGGAACGGCGGCGGCACCGTCGTGAACGTCTCCTCCCGCGCCGCGGTGCTCGGCAGCGCCGGCGAGTACGTCGACTACGCCGCGTCCAAGGCCGCCGTGGACGCGCTGACCGTGGGCCTGGCCCGCGAGGTCGCCGAGCAGGGCATCCGCGTGGTCGGGGTGCGCCCAGGGCTGATCCGCACCGGCATCCACGCCTCCGCCGGCGACCCGGGCCGGGTGGAGCGGTTGCAGCGCAGCGTGCCGATGGGGCGCGGCGGGGAGGCCTCCGAGGTCGCCGAGGCCGTGGTGTGGCTGCTGTCGGACGCCGCCTCGTACGTCACCGGCACGACGCTGGACGTCAGCGGCGGTCGCTAGGGCGCAGCCTCTCGAGCCGCGGGCGTCAGGGCGCAGCCCCGCGGCCAGGGCGCTCACCCCCCGACCCGTTCGGCGCAGCGCGGGGTTGGTCCGTCCGGGGTGCCGGGTTGGTCCGTGCGGGTGCTGAGCGGTCGCTGAGCGCCCCGTCCGCGCCGGCGCCGCGCGATGCTCCGGCGACGGAGCAGACCCCTTGACCCGGACGAGGCATGAGCGACCAGCACCCCCCGATCGACCTGCGCAAGGACGGGGACCAGAACCCCCACCGGCGCAGCACCACCCCCCACCCGGCCGGGTACGGCACCACCTCCGCCGGCCCCGCCAACGCGCTGGCCGTCGTGGCGCTGTGCCTCGGCCTCGCCGCCTTCCTGCTGAACTGGCTGCCCTTCCTGGGGTTGCTCCTCGGTGCCGCGGGGGTGGCGGTGTCCGTCGTCGCGCTGCGCCGCGCCGGGCGGCTGGGCCGGAAGGGGATGTCCATCGCCGCGGTCGTCCTGTCCGGTGTCGGGACGCTGGGCGCTCTCGTCTCCACCGCCGTCTGGGTGGCCGTGGGGCCGCAGGTCACGGACGCCTTCCGGGACGGGTTCCGGGACGGGTTCAACAGCACCGCGCCCTCTCGCGCCCAGCCCGTCACCCCTGGCGACGACGCCGGCGCAGCGTCGGGCAGCAGCAGCGGGGCGGTGGTCCTGGTGGTGGGCGAGGACATCCAGCCCGGGGTCCACACCGCCCCCCCGGGTGAGTACGGCCTGTGCTCCTGGTCCCGCCTGTCCGCCGCCCCCGCGGACCCCGCCTTCCCCGACAGCGACCTCGAACTCTCCAGCGCCGCCGCCATCGACGGCCCCGCCGTGGTGGAGGTGCTGGCCACCGACTACGGGCTGCGCTCCAGCGGGTGCGGGGACTGGTCCCCGGTGGACACCACGAAGACCTCCCCGGTGCAGTCCATCGGCCCGGGGCAGCACCTCGTCGGGGTGGAGGTGGAACCGGGTCTGTGGCAGGCCACCGGCCCCACCGGGGAGTGCGCCTGGATGACCAGCTCCACCACCACCCAGGAGGACGAGTACACCGGCATCCAGACCGGTGTGGCCGCCGCGGTGGTCGACCTCCAGCCCACGGACGAGGTGTTCTCCACCTACGGCTGCGGGGAGTGGACCAAGGTCCCGCAACCCCTCACGATGCAGCCCGCCCCCGCCGACGGGGTGGTCCTGACCGGGGACAACCTGGTGGGGCGCACCATCGCCCCCGGCACCTACGTGAGCACGGCCTCCGAGGGGGACATCGGCTGCTACTGGCAGAAGTTCTCGGACGCCCGGATGCAGGACCACACCGTCAACGGGTTGCACAAGGGGCAACACGTGGTCGAGGTCGAGGCGACGGACGTCGTCTTCGCGAGTTCCGAGGACTGCGGCGGCTGGGTGCCGGCCGACACCACCCCGGACCTCGAGAACACCATCGGGGACGGGGACTGGTTGGTGGGCATCGACATCGCCCCCGGCACCTACACCTCCAACGGCGACGCCCCCTCCGACGGGTCGTGCCGGGGGGAGGCGTTCAGCGACGCCACCCACCGGTACGAGTCCGTGACCGGCCAGGGGCACGACATGGAGTCCTTCACCGTCGAGCCCGGCGACCACCTGATGACGCTGGACGGCTGCGGGACCTACACCAGGACCGCCTGAGCGCCGTCCACGACCTGCGGCGGGCGGGCTGGGGAACTCCCGGTCAGCCCGGCCCGCGCAGCAGCTCCGGACGCGCCAGCACGACGTCCCGGAACGCCGCCGCCGCCCGCGGCAGCTCCTCGTCGCGCCACACCAGCCCCACGGTGCGCGACGTGGACGGCCCGGCCAGGGGCCGCTCGACGACGCCGGGGCGCGGGCTGCCGGGCGCGGGCAGCAGCGCCACGCCCAGCCCGGCGGCGACCAGGCCGCGCACGGTGTCGGCGTCCTGCCCCTCGAAGGCGACCCGCGGCACCACGCCCGCCTCGGCGAACATCGCGTCGGCGGTCTCGCGCAGCCCGTAGCCGTGCTCGAACAGCACGAACTCCTCGCCGGCGACGTCGCCGAGCGCCAACCGGTCGCGCCCGGCCAGCGGGTGCTCGGCGGGCAGGGCCAGCACGAGGGGCTGCTCCAGCAGCGCGCGGGTGCGCCAGCCCGGCCCGGTGGGCAGCGGGGAGGTCAGCGCGAGGTCGACGTCCCCGGCGGCCAGCTGCGCCAGCAGCGACCCGGCGGCTCCCTGGGTGAGCTGGAAGCGGGCGGCGGGGTGCTGCTCGTGGAAGGCCCGCACCAGCGCCGGCACGGCCGCCGCGCCCAGGGTGTGCAGGAAGCCCAGCGCGACGCGGCCGGTGTCGGGGGAGTCGTCGGCGCGCACGGCGCGCACCGCGCGCTCCACCTCGCCCAGCGCGCGGTGCGCCGCCTCGGCGAGCACCCGCCCGGCGGCGGTCAGCCGCACCCCGCGCCCGTGCGGCACCAGCAGCGGCACGCCCACGGCGCGCTGCGCGCGGGCCAGGGCCCGGCTGACGGTGGGCTGGCCCAGCCGCAGCTCCTGCGCCGCACGGGTGACGTGCCCGTGCTCGGCGACCGTCGCCAGCACCCGCAGCGGGCCCGTCAGCGCCTGCACCGCCTCCTCGACGTCCTCCACCCCACCATGGTGCATGATTTGGCCGGTTCCCATGCATTGGACGCATGGGAGGGCGGTTCCTACCGTCGTCCGGGTGAGCGTGGACAGCGACCCGGCGACCCTCCCGGGCACGGGGCACGAACCCGGCAGCCCCGGGCACCGCCGCGTCGTGGTGGCCCTGTTCGCCGCCGGTGTCGCCACCTTCGCCCAGCTGTACTCCGTGCAGGCGGTGCTGCCGGCGCTGGCGGGCGGGCTGCGGGTGAGCGCCGCGCACGCCGCGCTGTCGGTGTCGGTGGCCACCGGCGCGCTGGCGCTGTCCGTCGTGGGCTGGAGCAGCCTGGCCGACCGCGCCGGGCGGGTGCCGGTCATGGTCGCCTCCGTCGTGACCGCCACCGCGCTGGGCCTGGCGGTGCCGTGGTCGTCCGGGCTGGGCGCCCTGCTGGTCCTGCGCGCGCTGCAGGGGGCGGCCCTGGGCGGGCTGCCGGCGGTGGCGATGGCGTACCTCGCCGAGGAGCTCGCCGCCGGACAGGTGGCCCGCGCCGCCGCCGCCTACGTCGCCGGCACCTCCCTGGGAGGGCTGTCCGGGCGGGTGGCCTCGGCCCTGGTGGCCGACCTGGCCGGGTGGCGCTGGGGCGTGCTCGCCGTCGCCGTCCTCGGCGCGCTGGCCACCGCCGTGTTCTGCGCGGTGGTGCCCGCGGCGCGCGGTTTCGCACCGCGCCGGCGCACCGCCGCGGGCCCGGGGCTGGTGCGGCGGTTGCGCGCGGCGCTCGCCGACCCCGGCCTGCTCGTGCTGTACGCGCAGGGCCTGCTGCTCATGGGCGGTTTCGTGACCGTCTACAACTACCTCGGCTTCCGCCTGCTGGCGCCGCCGTTCTCGCTGTCGCAGACCGTCGTGGGCCTGCTGTTCGTCGTCTACCTGGCGGGCACCGCCTCCTCCGCGCTGGCCGGTCGCCTGACCGCGCACGGGCGGCTGCCGGTGCTGCTGGGCGCCACCGGCGTGTTCGCCGCCGGCTGCCTGCTGACGCTGGCGGACTCCCTGGTGCCGGTCGCCGCCGGCCTGGTGCTGCTGACGGCGGGGTTCTTCGCCGCGCACGCCGTGGCCAGCGGGTGGGTGGGGGCCCGCGCCGGTGCGGGGGTGCGGGCGCAGGCCTCGGCGCTCTACACGTTCGGCTACTACGCCGGTTCCAGCCTGCTCGGCTGGCTGGGCGGTCTGGTCCTGGGCACCGGCGGGTGGACGGGCGTGGTGGTGGGCGTCGTGGTCCTGGCCGCCGCGGCCGCGACGGCGGCCGCCCTCGTCCTGCGCGGGGAGCGCGCGGCGGGCAGCATGGGCGCGTGAGCGAGCACGAGGTGCGGCGGCTGCGGGACCTCGTGGCGGGCGGTGGCGTCGCGGTCCTGGCCGGCGCGGGGATGTCGACCGACTCCGGCATCCCCGACTACCGCGGCCCCAACGGCTCGCTGCGGCGGCACACCCCCATGACGTACCAGGAGTTCACCTCCTCCGCCGAGGGGCGGCGGCGCTACTGGGGCCGCAGCCACGTCGGCTGGGAGCACTTCCGCCGCGCGCGGCCCAACGCCGGGCACCGGGCCGTGGCCGCCCTGGAGGCGGCCGGCCTGGTCGAGGGCACCATCACGCAGAACGTCGACGGCCTGGACCTGGCCGCCGGCAGCCGGAACGTCGTGGAGATCCACGGCAACCTGGACCGCGTGGTGTGCCTGCGGTGCTCCGAGGTCACCGGCCGCGCGGAGCTCGCGGTGCGGCTGCGCGAGGCCAACCCGGGTTTCGACGAGCGCGTGCACGAGTTCCGCGCGCTGAACCCCGACGGCGACGCCGACCTCACCGACGAGCAGCTGGAGGGTTTCCGCACCGTCCCGTGCCGGCGCTGCGGCGCGGACGCCCTCAAGGCCGACGTGGTGTTCTTCGGCGAGACGGTGCCGCGCGATCGGGTCGAGGCCTCCTTCGCCCTGGTGGACTCCGCCCGCGCCCTGCTGGTGCTGGGTTCCTCCCTGAAGGTCATGTCGGGTTACCGGTTCGTGCTGCACGCCGCGAAGCGCGGCACCCCGGTGGCGATCGTGAACTCCGGCCCCACCCGCGGCGACGCCAGGGCGGACGTGCGCGTGGACGCCCCCCTCGGCGAGGTGCTGCCGGCGCTGGCCGCCGAGCTGACTCCCGTGCGCTGAGGGCGGGGCCCGTGCGCTGGTACGCGGACCTGCCCGCGGTGCGCGCCCGGCAGGTGATCGCCGACGCGCTGTGGCTGGTGTGCGTCGCGGCTTCGGTGCTGCTCGGCCGCGCCGTGGCCGGGGCCGTGGCCGCGCTGGCGGACCCGGCGCGCGGTTTCACCACCGGCGCGCGGGACCTCTCGCGCCAGCTCGACGGCGCGGGGGAGAACGCCGCCGACGTGCCGCTCGTGGGGGACGAGCTGACCGGGCCCCTGCGGCGCGCCGCCGACGGCGCCGCCTCGCTGGCCGCCGCGGGGCAGGAGCAGGTGGACGCCGTGACGCAGCTGGCCGCGGTGCTCGGCACGGCGACCGCGGCGGTGCCCATCGTGCTGGTCACCCTGCTGCACCTGGTGCCCAGGCTGCGCTGGCGCCGCCGCGCCGGCGAGGCCCGGCGGCTGGCGGCCACCGCGGGCGGTGAGCGGCTGCTGGCCCTGCGCGCCCTGCACACCCGCTCGTCCGCCGAGCTGCTGGACGCGCACCCGGACCCGGCGGGCGCCTGGGCGCGCGAGGACCCCGCCGCGCTGCGGGCCCTGGCGGACCTGCAGCTGCGCGCGGTGGGCCTGCGCCCCCGCGACGCCCCCCGCTGACCGGCCGCTGCCCACACCCTCGGCGACTCCCTCCCACCCGCGGTGATCCCGCACGATTGAACTCTCAACCGTGCGGGATCACCGCGGGTGGGGCGGGGGTCACAGCCGCTCGCGGCGCCTGCCGATCGCCTCCAGCACCGTCTTGCGCCCCTTGCCGAGGTCCCGCTCGTCCTTCTCGGCGCGGTCCAGCGCGTCGGCGTCGTCCATGCCCCGCACCCGCTGCGCCGCCTCGGCGGCGGTGAGGTCGATCAGCTCGGCGGCCGCGCGGGCGTGCTTCGCCGCGTCGGTGTTCACCACGTGCTGCTCCCGCCCGCCGCGCTTGCGCTCGTCGGTGGCCCGCCTCTCCTCCTCGCTGAGCAGTTCCCACGCGGCGTCCGGCAGGTAGCGCTTCGTGTCGTCGCCGGTGCGGGCGTCGGCGGAGCCGTCGGCGGTGCGCCAGTCCTGCTCCGTCCACTCCTGCAGGTGCTGCTGCGACTCGCTGCGCTCGCCGGGGTGGCGGTACCCGCCGCCGTGCGCCTCGTACTCGCGCTTGAGCAGCTGGCTCTTGCGCGCGCTCCACCGCCCGGCGTCCCCGCCCTTGTCGCCGGCCTTGATCTCCTCCTTGAGCCGCTCGCGCAGCTCGGGTTCGGTGTAGTCCTCGCCGTAGTCCTCCGCCGACTTCCCGCTCATGCCCGTCAGGTACCCGGTGCGGGGCCCGCCGACGCGCTCACCCCATCGTCTTCTGCCCGTCCAGCGCCTCGCGCAGCACGTCGGCGTGCCCGGCGTGCTGGGCCGTCTCGGCGATCAGGTGCAGCAGCACGCGCCGCGCCGACCAGCGCGCACCCGGCTCGAACCACGGCGCCGGCGGCAGCTCCCGGTCCGCGTCCAGGTCGGGCAGGGCCCGCACGACCTCCTCGGTGCGGCGCGCCACCGCGTCGTAGCGCTCCAGGACGTCGGCCAGGCGCTCGCCGGGGGACAGCCTGAACCCGTCCGCCCAGGAGTCCCCGTCGTCGCCGGCGACGGCGCGCGGGCCCTCGGTGATGAACGCGGTCCAGCTCGCCTCCATCAGCGCGACGTGCTTGACCAGCCCGCCCAGGCACAGCTCGCTGACGGTGGTGCGGCGAGCGGCCTGCTCGTCGGTCAGGCCCTGGACGGTGAACCGCAGGAACCCGCGGTGCAGCGCCAGGGTGCTCAGCAGGTCCTCGACCTCGCGGGTCGGGGCGGTGGTGGGGGTGTTCGTCGTCGTGGTCATGCCTCCACACTCGCGGGAGAAGGTGCCAGTTCCTGACCGCTTCCCCGACGAGTTCCCGGAGGCCCGGTGTCCACCAGCGCGCGCACCCTGCAACTGCTGTCCCTGCTGCAGTCGCACCGCCTCGTCGCCGGCGCGGAGCTGGCGGCCCGGCTGGAGGTGTCGCTGCGCACGCTGCGCCGCGACGTGGACCGCCTGCGCGAGCTGGGCTACCCCGTGCAGGCGCACCGCGGTGGCGCGGGCGGGTACCGGCTGCTGCCGGGGGCGAGCCTGCCGCCGCTGGTCCTGGACGACGACGAGGCCGTCGCCCTCGTGGTGGGCCTGCAGGCGGCTGCGGACAGCGCCGTGGCCGGCACCGCGGAGGCGTCGGTGCGGGCGCTGGCGAAGGTCACCGCCGTGCTGCCGGCCCGGTTGCGCCGCCGCGCCGACGCGCTGGGGGAGGCGACCGTGCCGGCGCGCTGGGGCGAGGCGGTCGCGGGCGTGGACCCGGGCGTCCTCACGGCACTGGCACAGGCGTGCCGGGCCCGCGAGCGCGTGGCGTTCGAGCACACCGGGGCGTCCGGGGAGCCGGTGCAGCGCTGCGCCGACCCGCACCGGCTCGTGCGCACGGACCCGCACTGGTACCTGCTGGCGCACGACGTGGACCGCTGCGACTGGCGGGTCTTCCGCCTGGACCGGGTGCGCGACGTGCGGACCACCGGGCGCGCGTTCGCCCCGCGCGAGGTCCCCGGCGGGGACGCGGCGGAGTTCGTGCGCCGCCGCTTCAGCAGCGCCTCGCCCCACCACGAGGTGCGCGCCCTCGTCGACGCCCCGGCCGCCGCGGTCCGCCGCGCCGTCGGGCGGTGGGGGCGCGTCGAGGAGGCCGGCCCGGACCGCTGCGAGCTGCGGGTGGCGACGGGGTCGCTGGACTGGGCGGCGTTCGCGCTGCTGCGCACCGGGGCGCCCTTCGAGGTCCTGGACCCCCCGGAGCTGCGCGAGCACCTCGCGGCCTGGGGTGCCCGGCTTCCCGGCGGGTCCGCACCCGCCGGGCGCTAGCCTCGGGGCGTGACGAGCGCGACGGCCGCCAGCGGGTCCCCGACCACCACCTACGTCGTGGTCGACGGGGAGAACATCGACGCCACCCTGGGGGCGTCGATCCTCGAGGGGCGCCCCGCCCCCGAGCAGCGCCCCCGCTGGGAGCGCCTGCTGGACTTCGCCCGCACCACCCACCAGCAGCCCGCGAAGGGCCTGTTCTTCCTCAACGCCTCCTCCGGGTACCTGCCGATGTCGTTCGTGCAGGCCCTGCTGGCGCTGGGCTACCAGCCGATCCCGCTGTCCGGCGGCCCGGGCGAGAAGGTCGTCGACATCGGCATCCAGCGCACCCTGGAGGCGCTGGCCGGCCGCGAGGGCGACGTCCTCCTGGCCAGCCACGACGGCGACTTCCTGCCGCAGGTCGACGCGCTGCTGGACGGCACCCGTCGCGTGGGCCTGTTCGCGTTCCGCGAGTTCGTCAACAACCAGTACGCCGCCCTGTCCGAGCGCGGGCTGAAGGTCTACGACCTCGAGGACGACGTCCGCGCCTTCAACGTCGTCCTGCCGCGGGTGCGGATCATCTCCCTGGCCGACTTCGACCCGCTGCGCTACCTCTGAAACCCGCCCGCTTGCCGTTCCGGCACGAACGCTCGACCCCGCGGCCACCCCGGGGCGAACGTTCCCGGCGGAGGTGGTCCGAGTGGACGAGAACGTGGTGCAGCAGGGAGTCCGGGACGGTCTGGACGTGGTGGTGGTCGGCGGCGGTCCCGCCGGCCTGAGCGGTGCGGTGGCGCTGGCGCGCTCGCGCCGGCGGGTGGTCGTGGTGGACGCGGGCGAACCGCGCAACGCGCCCGCGCAGGGGGCGCACAACTACCTCAGCCGCGACGGCGTCGCGCCGCGCGAGCTGCTGGCGATCGGCCGGCGTGAGCTCGCCGGCTACGGCGGCGAGGTCCTCGACGGCGAGGTCGTCACCGCGCGCCGGCTGGACGAGGGTGGCACCGAGCGCTTCGAGGTGGTCCTCGCCGACGGCCGCGTCCTGCGCTCGCGGGCGCTGCTGGTGACCACCGGTGTCACCGACGAGCTGCCGGACGTGCCGGGCCTGCGCGAGCGGTGGGGCCGCGACGTCCTGCACTGCCCGTACTGCCACGGCTGGGAGGTGCGCGAGCAGCCGATCGCCGTGCTGGCGACCAGCCCGGTGTCCTTCCACCAGGTGCTGCTGTGGCGCCAGCTCAGCGACGACGTCACCGTCGTCCTGCACGGCGTCGAGCCGTCCGAGGAGCAGTGGGAGCGGTTCGCCGCACGCGGGATCGCCGTCGTCGAGGGGCCGGCCACCGGTGTGCGGGTGGAGGGCGGTGCGCTCACCGGTGTCCGCCTGGCCGACGGCCACGTCGTGCCCGCCCGGGCGCTCGCCGTGGCCTCCCGCCCCCTCGTGCGCGAGGGGTTCCTCACCGGACTGGGCCTGGCGCCGGTGCCGGTGGAGGCGATGGGGGCCGTGATCGGCACCGCCCTGCCGGCCGGGCCCGCCGGGGCCACGGACGTGCCCGGCCTGCGCGTCGCGGGCAACGTCGCCGACCCGACGGCCCAGGTCGGCTCCTCCGCCGCGGCGGGCACGATGGCCGGTGCGGCCCTGAACGCCGAGCTCGCCGCCGAGGACGCGGACCGTGCTGTCGCCGCCCGCCGCGCCCGCGCCACCGCGGGTCCCGCCGAGGTGTTCGCACCGCGCTCCGAGGCGCGGGTGGGTGCGCTCGTGCGCGGTGCGCGGGCCCACGGGCTCTGAGCGCTCTTCCCCCGTGTCGCCGGCGGCGCCTACGGTCGGGGCGTGCGGTGGTGCATCGGGCGAGAGGGCCGAGCCGGCACGCCGGCGACGCCGCTCCGGGGTTCCCCCGGGGACAGCACGACGACCACGGCAGGGCGCCGCAGGGACCTCGCTGCGCTGCGCGCAGCAGCGTCCCCGCACGACGGGACGGGTCGCCCGGCACCACCGCACACCCCACGGCCCGCGATCTCGCGTCCCGGCACCCGGCGGGCGGGCCGCCGGTGAGCGGCGCGGTCGCCGCGGCGCTGGCGGCGGCCTTCCTCGACGCCCCGTGGGAAGCCGCTGCCCTGGCCGCCGCCGGCCGGCGGGCCCTGGACCTGCGCCGCGCCGCGTGGCTGCAGCGCCTGGCCGCCGACGTCGTCGCCGCGCACCCCCGCCCCCCGCACGACGCGCCCCGCGCGCTGACCGCCCACCTGGCGGCGCACCCGGAGCTGACCGCCGCGCTCGCGGCCGCGCACCGTCGCGGCCGCCCGCTGCGGGTGCACCACCTGGCGGCCGTGCCGGCGCGGATGGGCCCGGTCCGCTGGCCCGTGCCGCCCCTGCACGGCGCCGCCGACCTCGCCGCGCTGCTGGGGATCGCGCCGGGGGAGCTGGAGTGGTTCGCGGACGTGCGCGGCTGGCAGCGCCGCGCGCACGGCACTGCCCTGCACCACTACCGGGCGGCGTGGGTCGCCAAGCGCGGTGCGCCGCGGCTGCTGGAGGCGCCCAAGCCGCGCCTGCGGGCGCTGCAGCGGACCCTGCTGCGCGAGGTCCTGGACGCGGTGCCCGCCCCGGCGGTGGCGCACGGGTTCGTGCCGGGCCGCTCGGCGGTCACCGGCGCACGCGAGCACTGCGGCGCCGACGTCGTCGTGCGCGTGGACCTGTCGGCGTTCTTCGCCTCGGTGGACGCCCCCCGCGTCTACCGCGCGTTCCGCTCGCTGGGGTACCCGGAGGCGGTGGCGCACCTGCTGACCGGGCTGACCACGCACGCCACCCCGCTGCGCGACCTGCGCCGGATGCCGCCGGGCGGGGACGGCCAGGAGCGCTTCGCGCTGCGGCAGGCGCTGTCCACGGCCCACCTGCCGCAGGGGGCGCCGACCTCCCCGGCGCTGGCGAACCTGTGCACGCGCTCGCTGGACCGCCGCCTGGCCGGCCTGGCGGACGCGCTCGGCGCCCGCGTGACCCGCTACGCCGACGACGTCACCTTCAGCGGCGGCCCGGGCCTGGCGGCCGGCGCCGACCGGCTGGTGCGGTGCGTGGGCGCGCTCGCGGCGGACGAGGGGTTCGCGCTGAACCCGGCCAAGACGACGGTGCGCGGGCGCGGACAGCGCCAGCTCGTCACCGGAGTCGTCGTCAACGAGCGGCCGAACCCGGTGCGCGGGGAGTTCGACCGGCTCAAGGCGGTGCTGCACCGCTGCGCGGTCCACGGACCGGCGTCGGTGGACGCGCCCGGCGGGGCGGACCTGCGCGCGCACCTGGCCGGTCGCGTCGGCTGGGTGGAGGCGGTCAGCCCCGCGAAGGGGCGCCGGCTGCGGGCGTCGTTCGACGCGATCGCGTGGTGACGCCGAGGCGGCCGGTGCGGTGCGCCCAGCGCTCGAACACGATCGTGAAGAGCGGGGGGATCGAGGCGGCCAGCGCCAGAGCGACCGTGCCGAGCCGCCACTTCATCGTCCGCGCCGCCCAGACGGCGGAGAGCAGGTAGACGACGAAGGCGGCACCGTGGATCGGGCCGGCGATCGGCACCCCGCCCTCGTGGGGGGTCTCCGTCTCGACGACGTACTTGAGGAACATGGCGACCAGGAGCAGCGTCCACGAGACCGCCTCGACGAACGCGATGACGCGGAACCAGCGGGCGGCGGCGGGCACGGGGTCCTCCAGGGGCTCGGACGTGGGCTGCTCCAAGTCTGACGCCCCGTAGGAGACGCCGGTGCCGCCCCCGGGCGTGGCATCGGTCACGCCCCGCCCCGCCCCACCCACCCAGCCGCCCACTCGGTGATCGAGGAAGTTGCGACTTCCTCGATCACCGAGGGGACTGGACCGGGGTGCGGTCCACCGGGGGCCTGCCTAGCCTGCGGGCGTGACGGACGCGCCCCTGACCCCCGACAGCACCACGCCCGCCGCCCGGGCCCGCATCGGCCTGTGGGGCGGAGCCCCGTGGGCCGACCCCGCCCGGCGCGAGGAGGCCCGCGAGGCCGCCCGCGAGGTCGAGGCGTTCGGGTACTCCCGCATCTGGCTCTCGGGCGGTTTCGGCCCCGGCCTGCACCCGGTGTTCGGCGAGCTGCTGGACGCCACCGAGGAGATCGGCGTGGCCAGCGGGATCGTCAGCGTGTACGCCGCCACCCCCGAGCAGACGGGGGAGGGGTTCGCCGAGCTGGAACGCCGCCACCCCGGCCGGTTCCTGCTGGGCCTGGGCAACAGCCACGCCGCGATCGTGGAGCGCTCCGGCGAGGACTACTCCAAGCCCTACTCGCGCACGGTCGAGCACCTCGACGCCCTGGACGCGTCCGGTGCGGTGCCGCGCGAACGGCGCGCGCTGGCCGCGCTGGGTCCGCGGATGCTGCGCCTGGCCGGCGAGCGCTCCCTGGGCGCGCACCCGTACTTCACGACCCCCGCGCACACCACGTACGCGCGCGAGGTCCTCGGCGCCGGGGTGCTGCTGGCGCCCGAGGTCGCGGTCGTCCTCGAGGAGGACCCGGACGCGGCGCGCGCGATCGCCCGCCGCTACGCCACCGGGTACCTGGCGCTGCCGAACTACACGAACAACCTGCGCCGCTTCGGCTACGGCGACGAGGACTTCGCCGACGGCGGCAGCGACCGCCTGATCGACGAGCTGATCCCGTGGGGTGGCACCGCGACGGTGGTGGCGGGCATCGCCCGGCACGTGGACGCGGGCGCGGACGAGGTCGCCGTGCAGGTGCTCACCGCCTCCGGCGACGACTTCCCCCTGCCGCAGTGGCGGGAGCTGGCGCAGGCGCTCATCGGCTGACCGGCCTGGCCGCCACCCGCGCTCAGTCGTGGGTGGCGGTCTCGTGGCCGCCGTGCCCGGCGGGTTCCAGCTGGAACGTCGCGTGCTCGACGGCCACGGGGAAGTGCTCGGCGACGCAGGCCTGCAGCTGGTCCAGGATCTCCGGGGCGTGCCCGTCGTGGAAGCAGGTGTCGTCGAGCACGACGTGCGCGGACAGCACCGGCAGCCCGGAGGTGATCTGACTGGCGTGCAGGTCGTGCACCGCCTGCACGTGCGGCAGTTCCAGCAGGTGCCGGCGCACGTCGTCCAGGTCCAGGCCGGGGGGCGCGGACTCCAGCAGCACACCGGTGGTCTCGCGCAGCAGCTTCAGCGTGCGCGGCACGATGAGCACGCCGATGAGGATGGAGACCACCGCGTCGGCGCGCGTCCACCCGGTGAGGGCGACGACCGCGGCGGCGACGAGGACGGCCACCGAGCCCAGGGCGTCGTTGACGACCTCCAGGACGGCCGCGCGCACGTTGACGTTCCCGGCGCTGCTGCCGCGCAGCAGCAGGGCCAGCGCGGCGAGGTTGCCCAGCAGGCCGAGCGCGCCGAAGACGAGCATCGCGCCGGAGGACAGCTGCGGCGGCTCCACCAGCCGCCGCACGCCCTCGATCAGGACGTACGCACCGACCGCGAGCAGGGCCGCGGCCTGCAGCGTCGCCGCCAGGACCTCGGCGCGCCGGTAGCCCCACGTCCGCCGCGGCGTGGCGGGGCGGGCGGCCAGGCTCGCGGCGATGAGGGCGATGACGAGGCCGGCGACGTCGGTGAGGACGTGCCCGGCGTCGGCGAGCAGGGCCAGGCTGCCGGACACCCAGGCGCCGACGGCCCCGGTCACCAGGACCGCGCTGGTGATGGCCAGGGCGCCGGCCAGCCGCCGGCGGTCCTCCCCGTGCCCGTGCCCGTGGCCGTGCCCGTGGCCGTGGCCGTGGCTGTGCGCCGGGCTCACGGCGCCACCCCGCCGGTGCCGCTGCACAGCGGGTCCTCGACGGCGAGCACGATGCCGACGAGGTCGTCGAGGGCGTGCCGCAGCCGGGCGTCGGCGAGCTCGTAGCGGACCCGGCGCCCCTCGGGCTCGGTGACGACCAGCCCGCAGCCGCGCAGGCACGCCAGGTGGTTGGACAGGCTCTGCCGGGACACCCCCAGGGCCTGCGCGAGCTCCGCCGGGTAACCGGGGCCCTCGCGCAGCGCCAGCAGCAGCCGCGCTCGCGTCGGGTCGGACAGCGCGTGGCCGAAGCGGGCCAGGACGTCACCGGGAGTGCTGGTCACCCTTCAGAAGGTACACGCTCCGATGTACAGATGGGGGGTGGCCACCTCCGTGCCCGCGCCGGCCCGGTGCTGCGCCCCGCTCAGCCCAGCCGGTCCGCCGACTCGTCCAGCTCCCGCGGGGACAGCGCGGGCCGACCCCCGAGCCGCTGCACCGTCGAACCGGCGGCGGCCGTGGCCCACCGGGCCGCCCGCTCGACCTCCTCCCCGCGCAGCAGCGCCACCGCCAGCGCCGCGGTGAAGGAGTCCCCGCCGCCGGTGGGGTCCACGACGTCCACGTCGGTCAGCGGTACCAGCTCCCCGCCGCCCTGCCAGGCGACCGCGTTGCCCGCCGCGCCCGCCTCCAGGACGACCAGCCTCGGTCCGCGCCCGACCAGTTCGTGCGCCGCCTCGAGCACCGCGTCCACCCCGTCCAGCGCACGGCCCAGCAGCAGCTCGGCCTCCCGCCCATCGGCGCGCAGCACGGTCGCGGTGGAGAGCACCTCCTCCCGCAGCCCCGGCTCCCGCACCGCCCCGTCGGCGACGACGAACCTGCCGGCGTCGCGGGCGATCCGCAGCGCCGCCGAGACCGCTTCGGCAGGTTGCTGCAGCTGCACGAGGACCGCGGCGGCGCGCCGCAGCAGGCTGGAGGCGGCCTGCACGTCGGCCGCGGTCAGCAGCACCTCGGTGGGCACGTGCTCCAGCAACCGGCGTTCCCCGCCGGCGACGACGTCGACGAGCAGCGCCGTGGCGGCTCCCTCGCGGCGGGTGACCGCCCGGACGTCGAGCCCGTCGCGGCGGGCCTGCGCCAGCACCTCCTCGCCGGCGGCGTCGTCACCGACGACGCCCACCACGGCGGCGCTCATGCCCAGCTGCGCGACGGCCACCGCCTGGTTGGCGCCCTTCCCGCCGAGCGACTCCCGGCGCTCGCGCACCGCGGTGGAGGCTCCCGCACCGGGCACCTCGTCCACGGCGAGCACGAGGTCGCGCGCCACCTGGCCCACGACGACCACGACGCCCTCGACGATCCCGGTGGTGGCACGCTGCGGGGTCACCGCCGCAGCGTCGCAGCGCCCGTCGCCGTCCGCACGCCGTGGTCGGCGCCACCCGCCCGGGCGAGCGGGGTCAGCCGGTGCCGTCCTCGCGCGGTGCCTGCCGGCACAGGCAGAACGGGTGACCGCTGGGGTCCGCGTACACGCGGAACCCGAGGTGGTCGCGGCCGGCGTCCAGCACGGTGGCGCCCAGCGCCAGGGCGCGCGCCTCCGGTTCGGCGTAGTCGTCGACGTCCAGGTCGAGGTGCAGCTGCTGGTGCACCCCGCCGGCCGGCCACGTGGGGCGCGGCATCCCCTCCGCCCGCTGGAACCCCAGCGCCGTGCCGCCGTCGCCGCGCACGGTGACCCAGTCGTCGGAGGTGTCGTCGGGGTCCAGCCGCCACCCCAGCAGCTCGGCGTAGAAGGCCGCCAGCGCGCGCGGTTCCGGTGTGTCGAGGACCACCATGCCCAGCCGCACGGGTGGGCGCCCGGCCGCGCCCGTCGGCACCGCGTCCCCGGGCACGCTCACTCCCCCTCGGCCAGCACGAAGGGGTGCACCTGCGCCGCGCCGGCGCGGCGCAGGTCACGGGCGGCGACGGTCAGCGTCCAGCCCGTGCGGGTGCGGTCGTCGACCAGCAGCACGGTGCGCCCCTCGAGGGCCGCGTCCGCCGGCAGCCGGAACCGGCCGGTGACCTGCGCCAGCCGGTGCGCGGAGTTCACGTCGCTGCGGGTGGGGCCGGCCTCCGGGTGCAGCTCGAACGTGGCGAGCAGGGGCAACCCCGTGTAGCGGGCCAGGCCCTCGGCCAGGTGCGCCACCAGGCGCGGCCGCGACGCCGAG
This sequence comes from Kineococcus auxinigenes, assembly GCF_050871525.1. NCBI lineage: Bacteria > Bacillati > Actinomycetota > Actinomycetes > Kineosporiales > Kineosporiaceae > Kineococcus > Kineococcus auxinigenes. The sequence goes on from NZ_JBKBCT010000065.1 coordinate 17,126, forward strand.
CACATCGCCACGACCCCGTCCAGCCCCAGCTCGCGCGCCCAGTCGTCCAGGACGGCGGTCGCCGCACGGCGCAGCGGCACCGGGGTCTCCTGGTCCGGCGAGGAGGCGGCGAACAGCTCGCGCACCGCACCGCCCCACCCCAGGTCGGTGGTGCGCGCCACCGCCCGCCCCTCGCCGGGCCGCTCCGCGGGGGCGATCTTCCCCGACAGCGGCACGCCGAGGGCGGCCATGCCGCTGGGCCACTGCTTCTTGGGCTCCAGCGGCACACCGGGCCGGGTCAGGTCCGTCCCCGCCTGCCGGACGGCGGCCTCGTCGACGTCGCGGGGGACGTCGAACCCGCCGCAGTTGTCGCAGCGCCCGCACGGCGCGGCCTGCGGGTCGTCCAGGGCGCGGCGCAGGAACTCCAGCCGGCACCCGTCGGTGGCCTGGTAGTCGAGCATCGCCCGCTGCTCCACCTCGCGGGCCTGCGCGACGCGCTCGTAGCGCTCGGCGTCGTAGCTCCACGGCCGGCCGGTCGACTCCCAGCCCCCCCGCACGCGGCGCACGGCGCCGTCCACGTCGAGGACCTTGAGCATCATCTCCAGGCGGTTGCGGCGCAGCGCCACGCGCGCTTCCAGCGCCTGGGTGGACACGGTCCCGCCGGCCTCGGCGAGCGCGTCCAGCGCCCGGCGCACGTCCTCCTCACCCGGGAAGCCGATCGAGGCGAAGTACCGCCACACGTCGCGGTCCTCCGCACCGGGGAGCAGGACCACCTCGGCGCTGTCGATGCCGCGCCCGGCGCGGCCGACCTGCTGGTAGTAGGCGATGGGCGAGGACGGGGCTCCCAGGTGCACGACGAAGCCCAGATCGGGCTTGTCGAAGCCCATGCCCAGCGCGCTGGTGGCCACGAGGACCTTGATCCGGTCGTGCACGAGGTCGTCCTCGGCCTGCAGCCGCTCCGCCGGGTCGGTCTGCCCGGTGTAGGCGACCGCCTCCACGCCGTGGGCGCGCAGGTGGGCGGCGACGTCGGCGGCCGCGGAGACGGTGAGCACGTAGACGATGCCCGAGCCGGGCAGCTGCGGCAGGTGCTGCACCAGCCACGCCAGGCGGTGCGCGTGGTCGGGCAGGCGCAGCACCGCCAGCCGCAGCGACTCCCGGTCCAGCGACCCGCGCAGGACGAGGACGTCCTCCAGCGTGCGGGTGCCCGTCACCGACAGCTGCTCGGCGACGTCGGCGGTGACGCGCTCGTTGGCGGTGGCCGTGGTCGCCAGGACGGGGATCCCGGCGGGCAGGTCCGCCAGCAGCGTGCGGATGCGCCGGTAGTCGGGCCGGAAGTCGTGGCCCCAGTCCGAGACGCAGTGCGCCTCGTCCACGACGAGCAGCCCGGTGGTGGCGGCCAGCGGCGGCAGCACCTCGTCGCGGAAGCCGGGGTTGTTCAGCCGCTCGGGGGAGACCAGCAGGACGTCGACGGCACCGGCGCGCACGTCCTCGTAGACGCGGCCCCACTCCTCGCCGTTGGTGGAGTTCACCGTGACCGCCCGCACGCCGGCCCGCTCGGCGGCGGCGATCTGGTTGCGCATCAGGGCGAGGAGCGGGGAGACGATCACGGTCGGTCCCGCCCCGCGGGCCCGCAGCAGCGCGGTCGCCACGAAGTACACCGCCGACTTGCCCCAGCCGGTGCGCTGCACCACCAGCGCCCGGCGGCGGTCGGCGACGAGCGCCTCGATCGCCGTCCACTGGTCCTCGCGCAGCTGCGCGGCGGGGTCGCCGACGAGGCGGCGCAGGACCTCCTCCGCCTCCGCGCGCAGCGCGCCCGCGGGTGCGGCGGTGTCGGGGACGGCGTGGGACGCGGCTGGGGCTGGCACGGGCAGGATGCTGCCAGCCCCCTCCGACACGCGGCGGCGGCGAGGGCCGGGCGGGACCTGCGCCACGCGCCGCCGGGGAGCCTGAGAGGCTGTGGACATGCGCGTCGACCACGTCGGCTACGCCGCCGGTCCCGAAGGCCTGCAGGGGACCGCCCGGCGCCTGGCCTCCCTGCTCGGCGTGCGCGTCGTCGACGGCGGTCCGCACCCGCGCTTCGGCACCCGCAACGCGGTCCTGCCGCTGTCGGAGGGCGTCTACGTCGAGGTGGTCGAGGTCCTGGACCACCCGGTCGCCGAGAAGGCCGTCTTCGGCCAGGCCGTGCGCAGCCGCTCCGAGGCCGGCGGGGGGTGGTTCACCTGGGCCGTCACCGTGGAGGACCTCGCGGCCCACGAGCGGCGCCTGGGGGAGGCGGCGGAGGAGGGCGTGCGGCGCCGGCCCGACGGGGTGGAGCTGCGCTGGCGCCAGATCGGCGCCCCCGGCCTGCGCGAGGACCCCCAGCTGCCGCTGCTCATCGAGTGGGACGGGCCGCGCACGCAGCACCCCTCCGCGATCGCCCTGGCGGGCGGGACGCGCCTGGCGGGTTTGACGATCGCCGGGGACCCCTCCCGCGTGCGCAGCTGGATGGGGCTGCCCAGCGGCTTCGTCCCCGAGGAGGTCGGCTTCACCTGGCTCGACGCGGACTCCGAGGGCCAGCCCGGGCTGCGCGCGGTGACGTTCGAGACGTCCCGCGGCGTCGTGCAGGTCTGAGCCGCGGTGCTCGACTCGCTGTCCGGCTGGGCGCCGTCCCTGACGGCCTCCGCCGTCGCGCTGCTCGTCGTGGACCTGGTCGTCCGGCTCACCGCGATCGCCGTCGTGCCGGTCAACCGGCGGCCCAGCTCGGCGCTCGCGTGGCTCCTGGCGATCTTCTTCATCCCCTACCTGGGCGTCCTCGCCTTCCTCCTGATCGGCAACCCGAAGCTGCCCCGGGCGCGGCGGCGCAAGCAGCGCGAGATCAACCAGCTCATCCTGGACTCCACGAGCGGCATGGACCTCGTCCGTGCGGAGCACCCGTGGCCACCGTGGCTGGCGGGCATCGTCGAGCTGAACCGCAACCTGGGTTCCATGCCGCTGGTCGGTGGCAACAGCGCCGAGCTGTTCGGGCAGTACGAGGAGGCCATCCGCGCGATGGCCCGTTCCATCGACACCGCCACCCGCTCCGTGCACGTCGAGTTCTACATCATGACCCTGGACCCGACGAGCGCCCCGTTCTTCGAGGCCCTGCGCCGGGCAGCGCGGCGGGGCGTGCGCGTGCGCGTGCTCCTCGACCACCTCGGCGCCATCCGCTACCCCGGCTACCGCCGCACCACGCGCTTCCTGGAGGACGCGGGCATCGAGTGGCACCCGATGCTGCCGGTGCAGCTGCACAAGCTGAAGTACCAGCGGCCGGACCTGCGCAACCACCGCAAGCTCCTGGTCGTGGACGGCGACGTGGCGTGGGTGGGGTCGCAGAACGTCCTGGACCGCAGCTACAACAAGCGGGGCAACATCCGCAGGGGCCTGCAGTGGCAGGACCTCATGGTGCGCTTGGAGGGACCGGTCGTCTCCGGCGTCGACGCGATCTTCACCACGGACTGGTACTCGGAGACCGACGAGCTGCTGGAGACGGAGCGGCCCGTCGTCTCCCCGGACAAGTCGCCCGGCACGCTGGAGTGCCAGGTGGTCCCCAGCGGTCCCGGCTTCGAGGGGGAGAACAACCTCAAGCTCTTCAACGCGCTGCTCTACTCGGCGCAGCGCCGCATCTCCATCACGAGCCCCTACTTCGTGCCCGACGAGTCGATGCTCAACGCGATCACCACCGCCGCCGAGCGTGGGGTGGACGTGGAGCTCTTCGTCTCCGAGCACGGGGACCAGGCCCTCGTGCACTACGCCGAGTGCTCCTACTACGAGGACCTGCTGCGCGCCGGTGTGCGCATCCACCGGTACCCGGCGCCGTACGTCCTGCACGCGAAGCACATGACCGTCGACGAGGAGGTGGCGGTGATCGGCTCCTCCAACATGGACATGCGCTCCTTCCTGCTCGACCTGGAGCTGACGCTCATGGTGTGCGGGCGGGCCTTCGTCGCGGACCTGCGCCGCGTCGAGGACGGCTACCGGGAGCGCTGCACGGAGCTGACGCTGGAGCAGTGGATGGCCCGCGGCCGGCGGCACGTGATCAAGGAGAACCTGGCCCGGCTGACATCGGCCCTGCAGTGATCAGCGGGCGCGTCCGGTCGGCCTGGCGGGGATTTGACCTGCTGGAGGGGCGTGGTTAACGTAGTGGACACACCGCGCAGCGGGGAGCAACGGACGGGCAACCGGCCGGTTTCCGCTGGTGAGTGTCTCCTCCTCTAGAAGATCTTGTTCCGGGTGCTTCAGTGTCCCCGGCACGTGGTCGATGTAGGAGGAGTTGCCTGTCCTGGTGGGCGGTGGGTTTAGGGCCACTGCTGCTGGGGTAGGGTGGTGACACCGACAAGCGCAGTGACTGGGCCGCTTCCGTAGGGGGTGGCTGGTTCTGGTGCGTCCGGTTCTTGAGAACTCAACAGTGTGCCAAGTGTTGATGCCAAATCAATCAA
>NZ_JBKBCT010000202.1:0-504 GCF_050871525.1 Kineococcus auxinigenes
GCAGTATCTACGAAGGAAATGACACTTGGCGGGTGATTTTTGGTGGCCCTAAAGATTTTCACTTCTTTGCCGTTTCTTGTGCCTCATGCCAGTAATGGCCGTTTCATGGGGCTCCCCTCCTGTGTGGGGGGTACATGCCGCAGCGTCAGTTGTATAAACGAGGGCGCACAATTAAGTAGCCGCTGACAAGGGTGAGCGGCTCGACATTCTCCGTCTGCGGGTGAGAAGAGTATGGCAGTCATTGGCCTAGTAAAGTGGAACGGCAGCCAACTCCTGAGGTCCGGGTGATAGCGAGCAAGCCTAGCGATATTCCGTTCCTTCGCGTTCAACCGCAGAACCAGCGGCACTTTGCCGATGCGCAGCGCCCATCTGGCGCAGTGTAGTTGCGAAGTTCAGTCCAACCGGACACGTCTCGTTGCAGAGCAGACGATACGGCGAACTATGGTATTCGACACACAGAGAGGAGTTGAGATGCTTCCCAAGAATCTACAGAGGTTGGAAGAG
>NZ_JBKBCT010000203.1:0-502 GCF_050871525.1 Kineococcus auxinigenes
GGGGAAACGCTATCGCAAGGAACAGTCGGTACCTATTTCCGCTCTTTCATGGCCGCACTCGGGCGGCGAGGTCAATCGATGGCCAACAATCTCAAGCTGGTGGAAGACGCCTTCGCTGCATTGGATGAGGCTACGTTTCTTCTAACGAGTTCGGGCATTGTTCTGCACCCTTCTGGTCTCGCGAAATCGCTATTGGACAATCCTCGCGGCCTCAGCATCAAACAGGGCAAGCTGTGGCATCAGAATCCCGCTGTCCTGAGCAACTTGTCGAAGGCAGTCGCGGCGACCTTGCAGAGCGGGCAACGGTCCAGAGTCACGGTTTCATTGACCTGGGGCGAGGCGTTGAGCTTGGATTTCGCTGTGGCGGATTCGCGCATCCGGCTTTCTAACGAGCCATTGGTGTTTGTTCGGATGCGTCGCAACAGCGTATTGAGTGAAGCAGATGCTGACAATCTGATCGCAACGTTCAACGTCACCAAGGCAGAGGCGAGGGTGTTGGCAG
>NZ_JBKBCT010000066.1:0-21202 GCF_050871525.1 Kineococcus auxinigenes
TAAATGTTGTGGGGTCGGGGGCGTGTTGGCGGCCCCGCCGCCCGCGCCCGGGGGGCCCCCCCCTACTCGCACGCGCTACCTCTGGTGGTGGCCCGGCGCTCCTGCGAGCGCCGGGCCGTGGTGCGTTCGCCGTCAGGCGGCGGCGCCGGTCTGCACCGGCAGCTGCCCGGCGGGCAGCTCGGTGACCGCGGCGGGGTCGGGTGCGTCGACGTCCACCTCGCTGCCCCAGTCGTAGTAGTCCATGCTCACCTCGGCGGCGGCGGAGTCGTCGGGGTCGGTGACCTGGACGACCAGGCGCACGGGGCGGTTCTGCTCGTCGACGTACAGGGTGAACGGGATGGCGCCGACCTCGGCGGCGGCCTGCTCCGCTTCGGCGGAGCGCTGCTCGGCGGGCAGCTGCTGCAGGGCCTCCTGCGGGTCGATGGTGCCGCTGAACCCGCGGGCCTGGACGCCGCGGACGTTCACCGCGGGCACTTCCTGGACGTCGTCGGCGACGGCGCGCAGCTGCTCGAGCTGGTGGGCCGGGTCGACGGCAGTGGTGTCCAGGCCGGCGGCGCCGACGGCGTCCAGGGGCAGGCGCACCCACTGGCCCTGGCCGGTCAGCGGGGCGCCGGAGACGTAGGCCACGTCGTCGACCACGCGCAGCTCGACCTGGCCGCCGTCGGCGCCGGTGGCGTTGGGCAGGGTGACGGTGGTGCGCACGGCGTGGTCGGCGGCGTCGAAGGCGCCCTCGCCGGAGACGGTGACGGTCTCGCCGTCGGGTGCGGTCGCGTCGACGGTGAAGGCGAACTTCGCGCTGCCGGCGGTGCTGGACTGCTCGGCGGAGGCCTGGACGACCTCGTAGGCGCTGAGCTGGGTGGTGGCCGGGGCGGCGGACTCCTCGCCGCCGCCGCAGGCCCCCAGGCCCAGGGCGAGTGCCGCGGCGCCGCTGGTGGCCAGCAGCGCCAGGCGGCGCGGACGGGTGGTGCGGGTGGGCTGGCGGTCGGTGGTGTGCACTGCGATCCCCTCGTCGTCGCACGGCCCGCCCGGCGTGCCCGGTGCGCGCCGGGCGGGTCCACTGCCCTTCCAGGGTGCGCTATTCGCGCCGTTCGCGCGTCCTCCTGCGGGTGGAGCCGGGGCGAGACTCGTGGAGGATCCTGGGAGGGGCCTGAGGACCGGTGCGAGGATCGGCGGGTGGACGCCGCCCCCTCCCCCGCCGCCCCCGGTGCTGACGGTCTCGGCGCTGGTCGTGAGCGTCTGCTGCTGCTGGACGCCGCGTCGCTGTACTACCGGGCGTTCCACGGGGTGCCGCAGTCGTTGACGGCACCGGACGGCACGCCGGTGAACGCGGTGCGGGGGTTCCTGGACGCGGTGGCGTTCCTGGTGGCCGAGCACCGGCCGGTGCGGCTGGTGGCGTGCTGGGACGAGGACTGGCGCCCGGCGTTCCGGGTGGCGGCGTTGCCGTCGTACAAGGCGCACCGGGTGGGGCCCGGTGGGGGTGAGGACTCCCCCGCGGCGCTGGGGCCCCAGGTGCCGGTGATCGCCGAGGTGCTGGCGGCCCTGGGGGTGGCGCGGGTGGGGTGCGCCGGCTTCGAGGCGGACGACGTGATCGCGACGCTGGCGGCGCGCGCGGTGGCTGCGGGTGACGTGGTGGTGGACGTGGTCACCGGGGACCGGGACCTGTTCCAGCTGGTGGACGACGCGGCGGGCGTGCGGGTGCTGTACGTGGGCAAGGGCGTGCGGCGGGCCGAGGTGGTGGACCAGGCGTGGCTGGCCGCGCGGTACGGGGTGCGTGACGGTGCCGGGTACGCGGACCTGGCGGTGTTGCGCGGTGACCCCTCGGACGGGTTGCCGGGGGTGGCGGGGATCGGCGAGAAGAGCGCGGCGGGGTTGCTGGAGCGGTACGGGGACCTGGCGGGGGTGCGTGCGGCTGCGGCGGAGCCGGCGTCGGCGGTGCCGGCTGGTCAGCGTCGCCGGCTGCTGGAGGCCTCGGGGTACCTGGACGCGGCGCCGGCGGTGGTGCGGGTGGTGCGCGAGGCCCCGGTGCCCGTGGTGCCGGACGCGCTGCCGCGGGCCGCGGCCGACCCGGGCTCGTTGGAGCGGCTGGTGCAGCGGTGGGGGCTGGCCTCGAGCGTGGAGCGGGTGCTGACGGCCCTGGGGAGCGCGCGGGGCTGACCCTCGAGCGGAGGTCCAGGTCGTCGTCGTGGGCCCTCCGGTGGAGGTGGAGGGTCCACGGCGGCGGGTCCGGTCGGCTGGGGGGTCAGGTCAGCGAGGTGTGGGCGACCACGCCGCGGCGCACCAGGTCCACGGCGTCGCGGGCGGCCGAGCGCACCGCGGGGTCCAGGGACGCGGCGGCGATCTGGTCGAGGAGGTCGACGAGCTGCTTGCAGCGGCGCACGAAGTCGCCGGCGGCCAGGTCGGCGTCGCGCAGGACGGCGTCCAGGCGGTGCCCGGAGGCCCAGCGGTGCACCGCCCAGGCCAGTCCGGCGTCGGGTTCGCGGGTGGCGGGGACCTTGTGGTGGTCCTCGCGGTCGGTGAGGTCGCTCCACAGGCGCACGGTGGCGGCGATGGCGTCCTCGGCGCGGCGCGGGACGCGTTCGGGGCCGTTGCCCTCGTCGCGGCGGGACTCGTGCACCAGGCAGGAGACGGCGGCGGCCAGGTCGGCCGGGCCGAGGCCGGCCCAGGCGCCGTGGCGCAGGCACTGGGCGACGAGCAGGTCGGTCTCGGCGTTGATGCGGCGCAGGGTGCGGCCGGCGTCGGTGACGGCGGTGCCGTCGGCGGTGAGGTAGCCCAGTTCGGCGAGCAGGTCGCACACGCGGTCGAAGGTGCGGGCGATGGTGCCGGTGCGGCCCTCGACGGTGCGCTGCAGGGCCTTGGTGTCGCGGGCCAGCTTCTCCTCGCGCACGGCCCAGCGGGCGTGCTCCTCGCGGTCGGAGCAGCCGTGGCAGGGGTGCGCGCGCAGGCGCTGGCGCAGCTCGGCCAGGACGGCGTCGTCGTCCGTGCGGGCGGCGCCGCCTCCGCGGCGGCGTGCGGGGACGTCGCCGCCGCCGATCTCGGCCAGGGCGTTGCGCAGGGAGGAGGCGAGGTCGCGGCGGGCCTGGGGGCTGCGCCAGTTGAACGCCCGGGGGACCTTCACGCGGGCCAGCGGCTCGACGGGGCCGGTGAAGTCGTGGGCGGCGATGGTGCGCACCTGGCGGTCCTGGCTCAGGACGCGGGGGGAGGGACCGTCGAAGCCCTTGCCGTCGACGAGGTCCAGGACGACGCCGTAGGTGTCGCGGCGCCCGCCGGGCAGGCGCACGACGTCGCCGGTGCTCAGCTGCTCGACGGAGCTGCGCGCCTCGGTGCGGCGCTGGGCGGCGCCGGCGCGGGAGAGTTCCTTCTCGCGCTCGCCGATGCGCTGGCGCAGCGCGAAGTACTCGCCGAAGTCGCCCAGGTGGCACGTCATGGCCTGGCGGTAGCCGTCGAGGGCGCGTTGCTGCTCGCGGATCTGCTGGGCCTGGCCGACCACGGCGCGGTCGGCCTGGAACTGGGCGAAGGAGGTCTCCAGGATGTCGCGGGCGCGTTCCCGGCCGACCTGCTGCACGAGGTTGACGGCCATGTTGTAGGTGGGCCGGAAGCTGGAGCGCAGCGGGAAGGTGCGCCGCGAGGCCAGGCCGGCGACCGCCTCGGGGTCGGTGCCGGCGGCCCACAGCACGACGGCGTGGCCCTCGACGTCGATGCCGCGGCGCCCGGCGCGACCGGTGAGCTGGGTGTACTCCCCCGGCGTGATGTCGACGTGGGTCTGCCCGTTCCACTTGACGAGCCGTTCCAGGACGACGGAGCGGGCGGGCATGTTCACGCCCAGGGCGAGGGTCTCGGTGGCGAAGACGGCCTTGACGAGGCCGTCGGCGAACAGGTGCTCGACGGTCTCCTTGAAGACCGGCAGGAGGCCGGCGTGGTGGGCGGCCAGTCCGCGTTCGAGCCCTTCGAGCCACTCCCAGTAGCCCAGGACGGCCAGGTCGGAGGAGGGGATCTCCGCGCAGCGCTCCTCGGCGATCGCGCGGATGCGCCGGCCCTCCTCGGGCGTGGTCAGGCGCAGCCCCCAGGCCACGCACTGCGCCACGGCGGCGTCGCAGCCGGCGCGGCTGAAGATGAACGTGATGGCCGGCAGCAGGTCGGCGGCGTCCAGGACCTCCAGGACCTGCGCGCGCGAGGGGGTGCGCCCGCCGGGGGGGCCGGCGGCGTAGCGCCCGCCGCCGGGGCGGCCGGGCCCGCGACCGCGTCCGCGTCCGCGCCCGGCGGTGGCCAGGCGGTCGGTGCGCAGCTGCTGGCGGGACATGGAGACCAGTTCGGGGTTGACGATCGCGCCGGGCACGAGGGAGCCCTCGTCGCCCTCGAGGGGGTCACCGGCGGGGTCGGTGAACAGGTCGTACAGCTGGGTGCCGACCAGGAGGTGCTGCCACAGCGGGACGGGGCGGTGCTCGGAGACGACGACCTCGGTGTCGCCGCGCACGGTGTCCAGCCAGGCGCCGAACTCCTCGGCGTTGGAGACGGTCGCCGACAGGGAAGCCACGAGGACGTCGGCGGGCAGGTGGATGATCACCTCTTCCCACACGGCGCCGCGGAAGCGGTCGGCGAGGTAGTGGACCTCGTCCATGACGACGTAGCCCAGGCCGTCCAGCAGGGGGGAGCCGGCGTAGAGCATGTTGCGCAGGACCTCGGTGGTCATCACGACGACCGGTGCCTCGCCGTTGACGGAGTTGTCGCCGGTGAGCAGCCCCACGCTGGCGGCGCCGTGCCGTTCGGCGAGCTCGGCGTACTTCTGGTTGCTCAGCGCCTTGATGGGGGTGGTGTAGAACGCCTTGCGCCCGGTGCGCAGCGCGAGGTGGACGGCGAACTCGCCCACGACGGTCTTGCCGGCCCCGGTGGGGGCGGCGACGAGCACGCCGCGGCCGGCCTCCAGGGCTCGGCAGGCCTGCTGCTGGAAGCCGTCCAGGTCGAAGCCGAGGGTGGCGGCGAACTGGGCGAGCTGGGTGCGCGACTGCTCGGTGCGGCGCTGCGCTGCCGCGTAGCGTTCCGCGGGGCTGGCCATGACGGCGACAGTACGTCACGGCCACCACCGGTGCTCGGCAGGCCCGACCCGCGGGCCCGTCGCGCCGGGCGGTGCGAGGGGGGCGGGTCAGGCCAGCACGCGCAGCGCGGCCGGGACGACCTCGCACGTCAGGGGCAGTGAGCCGACGGGCTCGCCGTCGGCGTGCGGGCGCGGCAGGCGGCCACCGGCCCGCGGTCCTGCTGGTTCGAGCGGTTCGAGGCGCACGGTGCGGGCCCGGTGCACCTGCACGGCGGGCGAGCGCAGGTGCTCGCCGCTGCGCAGGCGGGTGAACAGGTGCAGCGCGGCGGCGGTGTGCAGCTCGTCGACGACGACGACGTCCAGGAGCCCGTCGGTGGGGTCGGCGTGCGGGGCCATGGTGAGCCCGCCGCCGTAGCAGCGGGTGTTGGCGACGGCGGCCAGCAGGACGCGGCGCCGCAGGACGTGCCCGTCCAGCTCGATGCGCAGGCCCACGCCGCGCACCAGTGCCAGTTCGCGCAGCGCGGCCAGGGTGTAGCGGGCCGGGCCGGGCGGCCAGCGCCAGGAGTTGGCGCGCTCGTTGACGAGGGCGTCCACCCCGGAGGCCAGGATGCTGGCGTACCAGCGCTGCCCGTGGTCGCTGTGCACGCGCACGGCGTCCACGGTGCGGTGCCGGCCGGCGCGCAGCGCCGCGGACAGGGCGGCGACGGACGTCGCCGGGTCGCCCAGGGGCAGGTCCAGGCCGCGGGCGATGTCGTTGCCGGTGCCGGCGGGCACGATGCCCAGCGCGGTGGGGGTTCCGGCGACCTCCTGGACGGCGGCGTGCACGAGGCCGTCGCCGCCGACGACGACGAGGGCGGCGGCCTCCCCCGCCGCGTCGCGGGCGGCGCGGCGGGCGGCGGGCAGGTCGGCGCCGGACAGCTCGGTGACGGCGTGGCCCAGGCGGCGCAGCTCGGCGCGCACCCGCGCGCCGGCAGCGAAGCCGGCGCCGCGACCGGCGGTGGGGTTGACGAGCAGGCCCACGGGGCCCGGCGTGCTCACGCGACCGACCGCGGCGGTGCCGGTGGCCGGTTCAGAGGGCGCTGGCTTCGTCGTCGGACAGGGCGGAGTAGTCCGTCTCGGGCGAGTTGCGACGGCGGCGCTTGTCGTTGAGCAGGCACACGCCGATGGCGATGAAGAACAGGAAGATCAGCGGCATCGCCATGAGGATCATGGTCAGCGCGTCCGGGGTGGGGGTGAAGATCGCGGAGAAGACGAAGCAGAGGAAGACGACGATGCGCCACTGCTTGAGGATCGCCCGGCCGGGGACGAGGCCGGCGAAGTTCAGCGCCACCAGCAGCACCGGCACCAGGAAGGAGATGCCGAACGCGAGCAGCAGCCGCATGACGAACGACAGGTAGCTCGGGGTGTCGATGATGTTGTTGATGCCGTCGGGCGTGAACGACGTGATGAGCGCCATCGTCGTGGGCAGGATGAAGTACGCGAGCGCGAGGCCGGCGAGGAAGAGCGGGAAGCCGGCGAGGACGAAGCCGACGGCGTAGCCGCGTTCCTTCCGGGTCAGCCCGGGGGTGACGAAGGCCCAGAGCTGGTAGATCCACACCGGGGCCGCGACGATGAGGCCGACCCACAGCGCGCCCTTGACCTGGACGTCAAGGACGCCCAGCGTCGAGGCGAAGTTGAGCTCGACGCCGTCGATGGACTCCGCCGGCCCGGCGAGCAGCGGCAGCACGACGTTGGGCCACAGCCACCAGCCGGCGGCGGCGCCCGCGACCACCGCGAGGGCAGCCCGGAAGAGCCGCTTGCGCAGCTCGTCGAGGTGTTCGCGCAGGGGCATGCGCCCCTCGGGGTCCTTGGGCGTGCGTCGCCGTCGGATGGTGGTGACCGCCACGTCGCCGGGGCCTCCTGTCAGCGGGTCAGCGGGTCAGCGCTCGCGCGAGGCGCTGGGGGCCTCGCTGCTGCCGTTGACGTGGGCGCCGGAGCCGGTGCCGTCGACGCGGCGGTCGTCCAGGGCCTTGGGGCTGAACGTGGTGTCCCGCTCGGCGACGTCGTCGTCGTCCTTCTGCATCTCCTTGACCTCGCTCTTGAAGATGCGCAGCGAGCGCCCCAGGCCGCGGGCGGCGTCGGGCAGACGCTTGGCACCGAACAGCAGCAGCAGGACGACGACCAGCACGATGATGTGCCAGGGCTTCATGGCGCCCATGGTTCTCAACCTCCGTAGGGGGACGGTGCCCGGTCATCGTACGTCCCCGGCGGTGCCGCGTGGGGCCGCCGCGCGGTGTCGGTGCGGGTTCTCAGGGATCTCCCAGGCTCCGCACCGTGTGGCGCAGCGGGTTCAGCGCAGCGAGCGGGGGGCGAGGGTGGCCAGGGTGGCCAGGTCGTCGCAGGAGTCGAGCACGAGCGCGAAGTCCAGGACGTCGTCCCAGGCGATGGTGGCGCCGTGGTGCTCCTCCATGGCCTCGGCGGGGATGATCCAGCGCTCCACGGCCACGCCGCCGGAGACCAGCAGGGCGACGACGTCCTCGCTGGCGGGCTTGCGGACCTCGTCCTTGCACTGCGGGCAGTCGAAGGCGTAGAAGGAGCGGTCCTTGGCGGAGCAGACCACGAGGCGGACCTGCTTGGGGGTCAGCTCGACGTCGCCGCAGCAGGGGCAGGAAGCCTTGATCGTGGTCATCGTGTGCACCTTCCGGTCGTGGTGTGGGCGGCTGTCCCGCCGTCCGACACCCACTGCTTCGGCACGGACCCGGAAATCCTTGAACGCTCTTCACCCGGAGGGTCGGAACAGCCCGTCACCGCGCCGGCCGCGAGGGGTGGAAGCGTTGCCTCACACCGGTTCCGGGTCGCCGGGCGCGGCGTCCGGGTAGCGCGCCAGCGCCGCCACGGCGGCGTCGCGCACCTCGGCCGCCAGCTGCGGCGGGTCGACCACGCGGGCGCCGGCGCCCAGGCGCAGCAGCAGCCGGCGCACCCAGCGGGTGTCCGCGGCCCGCAGCCGCACCCGCAGCGAGGCCTGCTCCCAGGCGCCCGGCGGGGCCGGCTCGCTGGACTGGACCGGGTAGTAGTCCACGACCCAGGCCGCCTGCGGGGCCAGGTCCAGGGTGACGAGCAGGTCGTCGGGGCTGGGGCGGAACAGGTCGGACTGCACGTCGCGGGAGACCGCGCGCGCCGGGGGGGTCCCGTCGGCGTCGAGGGTCTGCGCGGCCTCGATGCGGTCCAGGCGGAACAGGCGCACGCCCTCGGCGCGGTGGCACCAGGCCTCCAGGTACCAGCGGCCGTCGACGGTGACCAGGCGCATGGGGTCGACGTCGCGCTCGGTGCGCTCGTCGCGGCTGGGCACGAGGTAGGTCAGGTGCAGGCGGCGGTGGGCTGCCAGGGCGGCCCGGCAGGTGGCGAGCACGCCGGCGAGCTGCTCGTCGTCGCCGGGGCGCACGTCCACGCGCACGGAGCCGGCGGCGGCGGCGGCCTCGCCGGTGGCTTCGGCGAGCTTGGCCATGGCCCCGTCCAGGGCGTCGCGGTCGTGCAGGCCGGGCACCTCGGCCAGGGTGCGCAGGCCCACGAGCAGGGCCACGGCCTCGTCCACGGCCAGGCGGGCGGGGCGGGCGATGGGGTCGGCGTTGGAGAGGTAGACGCGCCCGGAGTCCCAGCGGGCGTCGATGAGGTCGTCGGGCATGTGGCCGGGCGTGCCGCACACGAACAGCAGCTCGAGGTCGTGCACGAGGTCGTCGGTGCCGATGCCGAAGTGCTCGGCGGCCTCGGCCAGGGGGATGCCCTGGTGGCGCAGCAGGTAGGGGACCATCGCCAGCAGCCGGGACAGCCGCTCGGTGGAGGCGCTGCCGCTCACGCGGCCCCTCCCCCGGTGCCCGCCGCGCCGGTGCCGGCGGCTCCGCGCAGGCGGCGCAGGACCGCCTGGCGCAGTTCGGGGGGGTCGAGGACGACCACGGCGTCGCCGTAGCCGGCGAGCTCGTCGGCGCTGACCTCCACGTCGGCCACGTCGAGCTCCACCACGTCCTCCCCCGCGTCGTGCCCCGCGTCGTGCCCGGCGTCCCGTGCCGCTCCCGTCCCCCCGGCGGGCTGCACCGACACCGCGCGCCGGCGCACGGCCAGGGCGCTGCCGGTGCGCACGAGCAGGCGGGCGCGGCGGGTGGTGCGCTCGCCGACGGTGCCGGCGACGACCTCGCGGGGGTCCAGGTCGGCGGGCACCTCGTAGGAGCCGGGGCGGCCGATGCGCTTGACGGCCGAGGAGACCCGGGACAGGCGGAAGACGCGGGGGGCGTCGCGGTCGCGGTCGTGGCCGACGAGGTACCAGCGCCCGTGCCAGCTGACGATGGCCCAGGGCTCCACGCGCCGGGTGGCGGCCTCGCCGCCGGCGCGGCGGTAGGCGAAGGAGACGGGGGCGCGGTCGCGGGTGGCGGCGTACAGGGGGTCGAAGGCCGGTTCGCTGGTGCGCACGCGCGGTTCCAGGCCCACCAGGGAGGACTCGTCGGGTTCGACGCCCAGGCTGCGCAGCTTGACCAGGGCCCGGGTGGCGGGGCCGGCGAGGCTGGCCTGCTGCCACACGCGGCTGGCCAGGGACAGCACGGCCAGCTCGGCGGGGGTGAACCGGATCTCGGGCAGGGCGTAGGCGTCGCGGTCGATGCGGTAGCCGGCCTCGTCGCCGAAGAGGGGGTCCTCGCCGCCGGTCTCCAGCGGGACGCCGAGCTCGCGCAGGTCCTCCTTGTCGCGCTCGAACATGCGCTCGAAGGCGACGGTGGTGGCGCAGTCGGCGTACTGGGGCACGGCGGTGCGGATCTGCTCCTTGGTCAGCCAGCGGCGGGTGGCCGACAGGGCGATCACGAGGTTGAGCAGCCGTTCGGTGCGTCGTGCGCCGCGGGCGGCGGCCGCCGCGCCGGTGCTGGGTGCCGAGCTCGCCATGGTGGACCGGACGCTACCGGACGGCGGCCCGCGCGGCGCGGGGCGGCGGTGCACGGCGAGCGCCCGGGTGCGGGCGGGTAGCGTCCGCACCGCTTGCCCGTACCGCTCCCCCGTCCTGCCCCTGCGCGCCACCTGCCCCGCCCGCCGGAACCGGAGAGGCTGCCAGCCCGTGCGTCGACTGCCCGCTCTGGACGTGGCCCGGGGCCTGGCCATCGTGCTGGTCGTGCTGCACCACGCGGTGCTGCACCTGGACGCCGCGCAGCTGCTGGCGCCGTGGTGGCGGGCGGTGAACGGGGAGCTGGTGCTGCTGCGGATGCCGTTGTTCTTCTGCGTGTCCGGGGTGCTGGCGGCTTCGGCGGCCACGCGGTCGTGGGTGGTGCTGGTGCGCTCGCGGCTGGTGACGCTGCTGTGGGTGTTCGTGCTGTGGTCGGTGGTGCGCTTCGCGGTCTTCCGGGCGGTGACGCCGCGGTTCCAGCCGTGGGAGGCCGACAGCCTGGTGCCGCTGCTGCTGGCGCCGGTGCGGCCCACGACGGGCCTGTGGTACCTGTACGCGCTGGCGGTGTTCACCGTGGCGGCGCGGGTGCTGGGCCGGCGGGCGGGGTGGCTGCTGGTGCCGGCGGCGGTGCTGTCGCTGGCGGCGAGCGAGCTGTGGGTGCGGGCGCCGTTCTACGTGTGGCACCAGATGGCGCGCTGCTTCGTGTTCTTCCTGCTGGGCTGGTGCCTGCGCGAGCTGCTGCTGCGGTGGCTGGGGGCTGTGCGGGCGGGTCCTGCGGCGGTGTGCAGCGCGGTGGGGGCGGTGGCGCTGGTGGCGCACGGGGCGGGGTGGTTGCGGGTGCCGGGGGCGGCCAGTGCGCTGAGCGTGCTGGCGGTGGTGTGCGGGCTGGCGTTCGCGGCGCTGCTGACGCTGCTGCCGGGGGCGTCGGGGGTGGTGCGCGCCTGCGGGTGGCTGGGGCGGCGCACGCTGCCGGTGTACCTGGTGCACGAGCTGGTGGTGGGGGTGGGCACGAGCGCGGTGGTGGCGCTGGGCGCGGGCGACGGCGGGCGGCCGGGGTGGCTGCCGCCGGTGTGGGCGGTGCTGGCGGTGCTGGTCTCGCTGGGGGTGCACGCGGTGGCGGTGCGCGCCGGTGCGGGGTGGCTGTACTCGGCGCCGGCGGTGCTGGCCGAGCGGGTGGGTGCGGCGCTGGGCACGGCCGGGCGCGTGGTGCGCGCGGGCGGGGGCGGGCGGGGTGCGCGGGGCACCCCCTAGCCTGCTCGGGTGCTGCGGTGGCGTTCGGGGACGGTCGTGCGGGTGCTGCGGGAGTGGCCCGGCGCGCTGGAGTGCGAGGTGCTGGTGCGGGCTGCGCCCGAGGGGGCGGCGCAGGAGGGCGCGGACGCGCCGGGGGCGGTGCTGCGGGCGCTGGCGTACGTGGAGCTGGTGGGCCGCCCGGTGCCCGGGGACCGGGTGCTGCTGAACACCGCGGCGCTGGCGCGCGGGCTGGGCACGGGCGGGTACGCGATGGTCGTGGCGCTGCCCGAGGCGCTGCCGGCGGACCCGCCGGCGGGGCCCGGTCACCTCGTCAAGGCCCGGTACACGCCGCTGCAGGCGATGGTGCTGGGGGTGGACGAGCAGGAGTCGGCGCACCACGCGGTGCTGGCCGGTGCCGAGGACCTGCAGGGCGTTCCCGTGGTGGTGGCCGACCTGCACTCGGCGGTGCCGGCGGTGGTGGCCGGGGTGCGCGCGGACGCCCCGGGAGCGCGGGTGGTGTACGTGATGAGCGACGGCGGGGCGCTGCCGGCGGCGTTCTCGCGGGCGGTGGCGGGGTTGCGCGAGGCGGGGTGGCTGGCGGCGTGCGTGAGCGCGGGGCAGAGCTTCGGCGGTGACCTGGAGGCGGCCACGGTGCACACCGGGTTGCTGGCGGCGCGGCTGGTGGCCGGTGCCGACGTGGTCGTGGTCGCGCAGGGGCCGGGGAACCTGGGCACCGGCTCGCGCTGGGGGTTCTCGGGGGTGGCGGCCGGGGAGGCGCTGAACGCCGCCGCGGTGCTGGGTGGGCGGGCGGTGGCCTCGCTGCGCGTCTCGCAGGCCGACGAGCGCGAACGCCACCGGGGGCTCTCGCACCACTCGGCCACGGCGGTGGGGCGGGTGGCGCTGGCGCCGGTGGACGTGGCGGTGCCCGCTGAGGCGGGCGCCTTCTGGGACGGGGTGCGCCGGCAGGCGCGCGAGCTGTGCGCGCCCACCGGGCGGCACCGGTGGGTGCAGGTGGGCACCGAGGGGCTGGACGAGGCGCTGGCGGCGTGCCCGGTGGGCTTGTCCACGATGGGGCGCGGTCCGCGGCAGGACCGGGCGGCGTTCGTGGCGGCCGCGGTCGCCGGGCGGCACGCGGCCGCCCTGCTGGACCCCTGAGCCGCGCCCGGGCCCGGATCCCGTCCCCCGGGGTGACGCACGAGGCCCCGCACCGCCGGGAGGCGGTGCGGGGCCCGGTGCGTGCGAGGGGCTGTCAGCTCACGCCGACGAGGTCCACCACGAAGATCAGGGTCTCGCCGCCCTTGATGGCCGCGCCGGCGCCGCGGTCGCCGTAGCCGAGGGCCGGGGGGATGACCAGGGTGCGCCGGCCGCCCACGCGCATGCCGACGATGCCCTGGTCCCAGCCGGCGATGACCATGCCGCGGCCCAGCGGGAAGTCCAGCGGCTGGCCGCGGTTCCAGGAGGCGTCGAACTCCTCGCCGGTGCTGAAGGCGACGCCGACGTAGTGGGCGCTGACGGTGCTGCCGACGGTGGCCTCGGGGCCGTCGCCGACGATCTGGTCGGTGATCTGCAGCTCGGTGGGGGGCTCGCCGCCGGGGAAGTCGACCTCGGGCTTGGTGCGCTCGCTCACGGGTGCTGCTCCTGTCGCAGGGGGTGGTCGGTGCGGTCCGGTGCCGGCGGGTGCTCGATCAGCGGGTGCGTGGTCAGTACGCGTCGAGGATGTCCACGACGAACACCAGGGCGCCCGCGGGCTGACCGCCGGTCGGTGCCTCACCGTACGCGTCGGCGGCGGGGATCACGAGCAGGACCCTGCTGCCGACGGTCTGCCCGACGATGCCCTCGTCCCAGCCGGCGATGACCTGCCCGGTGCCGATGGTCGTCTGGAACGGCTCGGTGCCCGTCCAGGAGCTCTCGAAGACCTCCCCGTCGGCCAGGGTGGCGCCGACGTACTGCATGGTGACGGTCATGCCGCTGGAGACGGCCGGGCCGGTGCCCCGGATCAGGGTCTGGGCGACGGTGTCGGCCGGCGGGGTCGGGTCGGAGACGGTGAAGCCGGTGGGCACGCCCTGCTCGTCGACGTCCACGGCCGGCAGGTTCGCCGGGGGCTCGACGGCCTCGCCGGTGGCCTGGGTGGGGATGATGCGCTCCACGTCGGCGACGAGTACGAAGGTGGTGTCGGCGTCCACGCCCTCCTTGCCGAACTGGGCGGCGGCCTCGCCGAAGCCGTCCTCGGGGGCGATGGCGATGGCCAGGCGGTCGCCGACGTGGGCGCCGACCAGGCCGCGGGCGATGCCCTTGGTGACCTCGGCCAGCTCGAAGCGGGCGTCGGTGGCGCCGTAGCTGGAGTCCAGCAGCTCGCCGGTGGAGCCGGCGTACAGGGCGTAGGCGAACTGCACCCGGTCCTGCACCGTGATCTCCTCGCCGCTGCCGGGGGCGATGACCTCGCGGGTGGTCTCCTCCACGCTCAGCGGGGTGGTGATCTGCACCTGCGGGGCGATGTCGGGGTTGACCTCACCGGTGACCTCCACCGGCAGGTCCGCGGTGACGGCCGGTTCGATCGTGGCCGCCGTCTGCGTGGCCGAGGCGCTCTGCTCCGCCTGGCTGGGCGCCTCGGGCTCGGAGGCGCAGGAACCGAGCAGGACGGCGAGCGCCACGGCGGTGGCGGGCAGGGCGGCGATGCGGCGGTGCACGGGGGGTCCTCACGGTCGTGGGGTCGGTCCCCGGAACCCTAACCGGGCTGTCTGGGAGGTGCCTGGCAGGTGCCTCGGCGTCGACTGGTGGCGCTGGTCGGCGGGGGTCACATGCTCTCGATGAGGCGTTCGACGCGGTCGTCGACGGACTTGAAGGGGTCCTTGCACAGCACGGTGCGCTGGGCCTGGTCGTTGAGCTTGAGGTGGACCCAGTCGACGGTGAAGTCGCGGTGCTTGTCCTGGGCGGCGCGCACGAAGTCGCCGCGCAGCTTGGCGCGGGTGGTCTGCGGGGGCACGGAGAGGGCTTCGAAGACCTCGATGTCGGAGCAGACGCGCTCGGCCATGCCGCGGGCGGCGAGCAGGTAGTGCAGGCCGCGGCCGCGGTGGATGTCGTGGTAGGCGAGGTCGAGGCGGGCGATGCGGGGGCTGGTGAGGTCCAGGTCGTGCTTGGCCATGTACCGGTCGAGGAGCTTCTTCTTGATGACCCAGTCGACCTCGCGGTCGACGAGGCCGAGGTCTCCGGTGGCGACCGCGCGCAGGGCGCGTTCCCACAGGTCCAGGACGCGTTTGACCGTGGGGGTCTGCAGGCCGCGGGTCTCCACGAAGTCCTTGGCCTTGGTGAGGTACTCCTCCTGGATCTGCAGGGCGCTGGCTTCGCGGCCGTTGGCCAGGCGGACGGGTTTGTGGCCGGTGGGGTCGTGGCTGATCTCGCGGATGGCGCGGATGGGGTTCTCCAGCGTCATCTCGCGCAGCGCGACGCCCTCCTCGACCATGCGCAGGACCAGGTCGGTGGCGCCGACCTTGAGCATGGTGGTGGTCTCGGACATGTTGGAGTCGCCGACGATGACGTGCAGGCGGCGGTAGCGCTCGGCGTCGGCGTGGGGTTCGTCGCGGGTGTTGATGATGGGGCGCGAGCGGGTGGTGGCGCTGGAGACGCCTTCCCAGATGTGGTCGGCGCGCTGGGACAGGGAGTAGGTGGCGCCGCGGGGGGTCTGCACGACCTTGCCGGCGCCGACGACGAGCTGGCGGGAGACGAGGAAGGGGATGAGGACGTCGGACAGGCGCCCGAACTCGCCGTGGCGGGAGACGAGGTAGTTCTCGTGGCAGCCGTAGGAGTTGCCGGCGGAGTCGGTGTTGTTCTTGAAGAGGAACACCTCCCCGGCGATGCCCTCCTCCTCCAGGCGGCGTTCGGCGTCGACGAGCAGGCCTTCGAGGGTGCGTTCGCCGGCGCGGTCGTGGACGACGAGCTGGCGCACGTCGTCGCACTCCGGGGAGGCGTACTCGGGGTGGGAGCCGACGTCGAGGTAGAGGCGCGCGCCGTTGCGCAGGAAGACGTTGCTGGAGCGTCCCCAGGAGACGACCTTGCGGAAGAGGTATCGGGCCACCTCGTCGGGGGACAGCTTGCGCTGGCCCTCGAACGCGCAGGTGACGCCGAACTCGGTCTCCAACCCGAAGATCCGCCGGTCCATCTGCCCACCATAGGTGGCCCGGGGCCCGGCAGCGCTGTGAAACGCGCCGCCGGGCCGTGGGTCCTCGGGCGGGGGTTCAGGCGGGGGGCTCGGGGGGGGTGTCCGGGCCGGGAGCGTCGTGCCCGGGGGTGTCGTGCCCGGCCGGTGCGGTCGGCTCGGTCTGCAGCAGGGCGCTCAGTGCGCCGGCGCCCAGGCGGCGGAAGGTGCGCCGGGTGCGGGCGCGGTCCAGGACGGCGACCTCGAGCTGGTCGGGGGCGATGGTGCGCGGGCCGGAGCCGGCCGCGGCGGCGGCCGCGTCGCTGCCCAGGGCCTGCACGGCCAGGCGCAGCGCGGCGGTCAGGTCCATGCCGGGGCGCCAGTCCTCGGCGAGCTTGGCGGTGATCTGCTCGGCGGAGCCGCCCATGGCGACGTAGCCGTGCTCGTCGGCGACGGAGCCGTCGTAGGTGAGGCGGTAGACCTGGTCGGCGCCGGGGTCCTCGCCGACCTCGGCGACGACGAGCTCGACCTCGTACGGCTTGGACTCGGTGGTGAAGATGGTGCCCAGGGTCTGCGCGTACGCGTTGGCCAGGCCGCGGGCGGTGACGTCGCTGCGGTCGTAGGAGTAGCCGCGCAGGTCGGCGTAGCGCACCCCGGCCACGCGCAGGTTCTCGAACTCGTTGTACTTGCCGACGGCGGCGAAGGCGACGCGGTCGTAGATCTCGGAGATCTTGTGCAGGGCCCGGGAGGCGTTCTCGGAGGCGAAGACGATGCCGTCGGCGCAGGCGACGACGACGACGGCTCGGCCGCGGGCGATGCCCTTGCGCGCGAAGTCGGCCTTGTCCTTCATCACCTGCTCGGGCGAGACGTAGAACGGCACGCTCATGCGGTGGCACCTCCCTGCTGCACGGGGTTCTGCGTCGCGTCCTGCGTGGTGGCGGTGGGGTTGCCGCCGGGGTTGCCGGTGCGCCCGGCCACGACGGCGCGCACGACGTCGCCGAGCTCGTCGTCGTCCAGGCGGCGGTAGCCGTCGACGGTGACCACGGCCACGACCGGCCAGATGCGGCGCAGCAGGTCCGGGCCGCCGGTGGCGGAGTCGTCGTCGGCGGCGTCCCACAGGGCCTCCACGGCCGCGCGCACGGCGGCGGTGGCGTCCATGCCGGGGCGGAACAGCTTCTTCAGCGCGCCGCGGGCGAAGACGGAACCGGAACCGACGGCGTGGTGGTCGACCTCCTCGTAGCGCCCGCCGGTGACGTCGTAGCTGACGATGCGCCCGCGGGAGGCGGCCAGGTCGTAGCCGGCGAAGACCGGCACCACGGCCAGGCCCTGCATGGCCAGGCCGAGGTTGCCGCGGATCATCGTGGACAGGCGGTTCGCCTTGCCCTCGAAGGACATCAGGGCACCCTCGAGCTTCTCGAAGTGCTCCAGCTCCACCTGGAACAGGCGCACCATCTCCAGAGCCAGGCCGGCGGTGCCGGCGATGCCCACGCAGGAGTGGTCGTCGGCGGGGAAGACCTTCTCGATGTCGCGCTGGGCGATGACGTTGCCGGCGGTGGCGCGCCGGTCGCCGGCCATGACGACGCCGTCGGCGAACACCAGGGCGACGATGGTGGTCGCGTGCGGCGGCTGACCGGCGCCGGGCCCGCCGGTCAGCGCCCCGGCACCGGCGGCGGGCAGGTGCCGGGCGCCGGGCAGCACCTCGGGGGCGTGGTCTCGGACGAAGTCGGTGAAGGACGCAGAACCCGGCACGAGGTACGCCGCCGGGAGCCGTCCGCTGGGGTCCTGGCTCACCCGCTCGACCCTACCGGCCACCCCCGGCGGCGGCCCGGCGCGGCGCGGGCCGGCGTGGGGGCCGCCGCGGGGGGGTGCGGCTACTGGCCGCCCTTCTGCACGAAGCCGCGCACGAACTCCTCGGAGTTGGACTCCAGCACCCCGTCGATCTCCTCGAGCAGGGCGTCGACCTCGGCGTCGCTCTCCTTGGACTGGGCCGTGGCCTGCGCGGGCACGGCGGGGGTCTCCTCGGGCTCGTCCTCGCGGCGGCTCGGGCGCTGCTGCTCTTGTCCAGGCATCGCTGGCTCCCCCTGACGTCTCGGCCGGAGCCGGCCGCGCGGCCGGCGTGCTGACGACACTAACCCCGCGGCGGCGTTCGCGCGCCGCTGCGCGCCAGGTGTTCACACCGGGTGTCCTGCAGGGGTGCCCCGCCCGGGTCAGCCGCCGGTCAGGGCGGCCACCAGCTCCTCGGCGGTGGTGCAGCGGTCCAGCAGGGCGCCGACGTGCTCACGGGTGCCCCGCAGCGGTTCCAGGGTGGGCACCCGCTGCAACGCCCCGCGCCCGGGCACGTCGAAGATGACGGCGTCCCAGCTGGCGGCGGCCACGCGCGGTCCGTAGCGGGCCAGGCACTCGCCGCGGAAGTACGCGCGGGTGTCCTCCGGCGGGTGCGCCACCGCGTGCTGCACGGAGTCCTCGTCGATCAGGCGCTCCACCAGCCCGCGCTCGGCGAGGCGGTGGTACAGGCCCTTCTCGGGGCGCACGTCGGACCACTGCAGGTCCACCGCCTGCAGCCGGTGGCTGTCCCAGGCCAGCGAGTCGCGGGAGCGGTAGCCCTCCAGCAGGCGCAGCTTGGCGACCCAGTCGACCTCCCGGGCCGCGGAGAACACGTCGTCGCCGAGGCGGGTGAGCACGCCCTCCCAGCGGGTGAGGACCTCGCGGGTGTCGGCGTCGGCGTGCTCGCCGAAGCGGTCGTCGACGAAGGCGGCGGCGGCCTCGAAGTACGCCCACTGCAGTTCCAGGGCGCTCATGCGGCGCCCGTCGCGCAGGCGCACCAGGTGCCGCAGGCCCGGGTCGTGGGAGACCTCGTGCAGCGCGCGCACCGGCTCGCTCAGCTGCAGGTCCCCGGCCGGGCCGCCGTCCAGCGCACCGGCCTCCAGCGCGGCCAGCACCAGGGAGGTCGTGCCGACCTTCAGCAGGGTGGCGACCTCGCACATGGTGGCGTCGCCGACGATGACGTGCAGGCGGCGGTACTTCTCGGCGGTGGCGTGCGGCTCGTCGCGGGTGTTGATGATGGGCCGCTTCATGGTGGTCTCCAGGCCCACCTCCACCTCGAAGAAGTCCGCGCGCTGGGTGATCTGGTACCCGGCGGTGGCGGAGTCCTGCCCCAGGCCCACCCGCCCGGCGCCGGTGAAGACCTGCCGGGAGACGAAGAACGGGATCAGGTGGCGCACCACGTCGGCGAACGGGGTGGCGCGGTCCATGAGGTAGTTCTCGTGGGTGCCGTAGGAGGCGCCCTTGCCGTCGGTGTTGTTCTTGTAGATCGTCACCGGCGTCAGTCCCGGGGTGGCGGCCACCCGGCGCAGCGCCTCGAGCAGGATCCGCTCCCCCGCCCGGTCGTACCGCACCGCGTCGCGGGGGGTGAGCACCTCCGGGGAGGAGTACTCCGGGTGGGCGTGGTCGACGTAGAAGCGGGCGCCGTTGGTGAGGATGACGTTGGCCATGGTGGGGTCCTCGTTCTCCGCGCTCGCCACGTCCGAAGCGCTGGGCGCGGCCCGGTGCTCCCCCCGCCGGCCCTGCGCGTCCCCGCGGGCGGGCGCGTCGGTCAGCTGCGAGGGGTGCGCGGCGGCGCGGCGCACCTCGAAGCCGCGCGCGTCGCGCAGCGGCGCCTCGTCCTCGTAGTCCCAGCGCGCCCGCAGCGAGGCGCCCAGCGAACCGGTGACCGGCACGGCGTAGGCGTTGACCACCTGCGCCGACAGCAGCATCGGGTTCGCGCCGGGATCACCCGGCACGGAGATGCCGTACTCGGTCTCCAGGCCCGTCACCCTGCGCACGCTCACCCGGCGACCCTACGGGGCGCCGCCGGGCCCCGCGCGCGCCGGTGCCGCCGGCCGATCACGCCGGCCGGTGGGTGCGCTCGGCGACGTCGTGCAGTCCGGCCAGCAGCCGGTCGACGTCACCGGCGGGCCGCACGACCAGGCGCGCGAAGTCGCTGCTCAACCCCAGCTCGTTGCCGCACTCGCGGACGTGGACGCCGAGCTCGGCGATCAGGTGGTCGCGCACCCGCGCCCCGCCCCAGCCGGCGGGCAGCTTGACGAGCACGAAGTTGGCCGAGGTGGGGAAGACGGTCGGCCCGGGCACCTCGCGCAGGCGCGCCACCATGTCGTCGCGGTCGCGGGCGCCGCGGTGCAGGCTGTCCCGGTGGGCCGGCCAGTGCTCCTCGAGCATCCCGACCACGGCGCTCACGGGGTCCTCCGGGATCGGGTCGGGCTGGTCTGCGGGGCCGGGGTGCCCCCAGGCGGCGCGGGCCGGGGACGCTCGCGCGTCGACGCGCAGCGCCGCGGGCAGCGTGCGCAGGGCGCAGGGCACAGGCGGCGACCTCCCGGTGCGCGGGGTCGACGTCGAGCAGCAGGGAGCCGGTGTCGGTGCCGCGGGCGTGCGCCCGGGCGGGCACGGGCACCCCGGCTCCCCGCAGCGCGGCGTCGGCCTGGTCGGGGACGTCGGGGTGGGCCCGGTGCAGCAGCTGCACCCGGGTGGTGCCGGCGGTGGCCGGCGGGTGCAGGTCGGGCAGGTTGACGCTGGAGCTGGTGGTCCCGGTGCGGACGCAGCGCACCAGCCGGTCGGCGACGAAGAGACCGATCTCCCGTTGCGCCTCCTGCGTGGACCCGCCGACGTGCGGGGTGAGCAGCACGTTGTCCACGCCCTGCAGCGGGCTGGTGAACGCCTCGCCGACCGCGTGCGGCTCGTCGGGGAAGACGTCGAGCGCGGCGCCGGCCAGGTGCCCGCTGAGCAGGTGCCGGTGCAGCGCCCGCAGGTCCACCACGGCACCGCGGGAGAGGTTCAGCAGCACGCTGCCGGTCTTCATGGCCGCCAGTTCCGCCTCCCCGATCAGGGCGGTGTTCGCGGCGCGGCCGTCCACGTGCAGGCTGACCGCGTCCGCCCGGGCCAGGAGCTCCTGCAGGTCCGCGCAGCGACGCGCCCGGCCCAGCGGTGCGCGGTCGGCGACGTCGTGGAAGAGCACGCTCATGCCCAGCGCCTCGGCCAGCACCGACAGCTGGCCGCCGATGGCGCCGTAGCCGACGACGCCGAGGCAGCGGCCGCGGACCTCGTGGCTGCCGGCGGCGGACTTGTCCCGCACGCCGGCGTGCGCGGCCGCGTTGCGCACCGGCCGCCGGCGGGTGAGGGCGGTGATCTCCGCCAGGGCCAGTTCGGCCACGCTGCGCCCGTTGGCGTGGGGGGCGTCGAACACCACCACCCCCGCCTCGGTGGCGGCCCGCAGGTCGATCCGGTCGGTGCCGATGCAGAACGCCCCGACGGCCCGCAGGCCCGTGGCCGCCTCCAGCACCCGCCGGTCCAGGCGGGTGCTGGAGCGGATGCCGAGCAGCTGCACGCCGCGCACCGCCTGCAGCAGCTCCTGGCGGCTCAGGGCACCCGGGTGCGCGGTGACGGCGAAGCCGCCGCGCTCGAGGACGTCGACGGCGCCGGGGTGCACACCCTCGAGCAGCGGGGCGCGCGGGCGGTGCCCGGTCGGCGCGCCTTCCTCGACGTCCCGGTCCGCGTGGTGGGTGCTGGCACGGGCGGACGGGCTGGTCAGCGGCACTGCGGGGGCGGCGGTCGCGCGGGATCTCGTCACGGTGTCCTCCAGGGGGCGAGTCGTCCACCGAGAACGATCATCGATCGCACTCCTGGAGCCGGGCCGTGTGCCGGGTGTTCACCGGCTGTGAGATTCGTCTTCCTGGGGCAACTTCCGCAGCCCTGCGGCGCGGTGGGCGGCAGGGCCGTCGCCGGTGACGGGCGCAACCGGCCGCGGCTGCGGGCGGCTACGCCGCGCCCTGCGGATCACGGAGGGGCGACTTCGCGGTCATGCCGATGTCGTGATGTCCCCTCTGGTGGTGATCTTGCACGATTGAGGGCTCAACCGTGCAAG
>NZ_JBKBCT010000067.1:0-20497 GCF_050871525.1 Kineococcus auxinigenes
ACCCCCAACCCCCGGCCGCCTGGGGGCGCGTGTGAGGGGCCCACCGCCCGCGGGCGGCGGCCCCCGGCGGGGGGCCGCCGCCGTCGTGCGCGCGTGGTGGAGCGGTTCAGCGCTCCCGCTCGAAGGACACCGACTCCTTGCGGACGGAGATGGACTCCTTGCGCAGGCTCACCGACTCCTTGCGGGTGGCGGTGGACTCCTTGCGGGTGGTCACCGACTCCTTGCGAGTGGTGACGGACTCCTTGCGGGTGGTCACCGACTCCTTGCGGGCGTCGACGGACGCCTGGAAGGCCGAGGAGCTGACGATCGAGATCGCCGGGGGGGCGGCCGAGGCGGACGCAGCCGTCAGCAGGCCGCCACCGGCGAGCACCGCGGACGCGGCCGCGGCGGCTGCGGTGCGGCGGGCGAGCAGGCGCAGGCGGGGCTGCGCGGCGGCGTTCCGGGTGGAGTGCGTGGTGGGCATGGATCCTCCAGGGAATCGACCCCGTCGGTGCGAGGTGCGCGGGTGGGCCTCATCGGGTGGACGGTCGACGTCCCCCGAGGACCGTCACGCTGAGCATAGCGGTAGTTGCTCTTCGTGCACGCCCTGTGAGGTGAATCGCCCGCGAGCCGGGTTCAGGAGGACAGGTCCTCGGCGAGCGCCACGAGGGTCCGCACCGCCACGCCCGTGCCGCCGCGGTGGGTGTACCCGTACGGCTCGGTCGTCAGGAAGGACGGCCCGGCGATGTCCAGGTGGGCCCAGGGCACGGGGGTGCCGTCGGCGCGCTCCCCGATGAACTCGCGCAGGAACAGCCCCGCGACCAGCATGCCGCCGGCGCGGTCGCCGATGTTGGCGAGGTCGGCCACCTGCGAGTCCAGGCTCGCCCGCAGCTCCTGCGGCAGGGGCATCGGCCAGAACTGCTCACCGGCCCGCTCCGCCGCGGCCAGCACCTCGGCGCGGAAGGCGTCGTCGTTGCCCATGACCGCCGAGACCCGGTTGCCCAGCGCCACCACCTGGGCGCCCGTGAGGGTCGCCACGTCCACCACGCGGTCCGGCTGCTCCGCGGTCGCCGCCACCAGCGCGTCACCAAGCACCAGGCGGCCCTCGGCGTCGGTGTTGAGGACCTCGACCGTCGTGCCGCCGTGCATGGTCAGCACGTCCGAGGGCCGGATCGCCGTGCCGGAGGGCATGTTCTCGGCGACCGCGAGCCAGCCCGTGACCCGCACCGGCAGGTCGAGGCCGGCGACCGCCTTGACGGCTGCGAGCACGGCCGCGGCGCCCGACATGTCGCTCTTCATCGTCTCCATGCCTGCGGGGGGCTTGAGGGAGAGGCCGCCGGAGTCGAAGGTGATGCCCTTGCCGACCAGCGCCAGGTGCGCCTTCGCGCCCCTCGGCGCGTGCTCCACCACCACGAGCCGCGGCGGCCGGGACGAGCCCTGGCCCACGCCGAGGATGCCGCCGTAGCCGCCCTCGGCCAGTTCGGTCTCCGTGAGCACCCGCACGCTCAGCGCCGTGCCGCGCGCCAGGTCCTGCGCCGCGTCGGCGAGGTCGGCCGGGGCGAGGTCGCCGGGGGCGGTGTTCACCAGGTCGCGCGCGACGGCGACGGCCTCGCCGACCACGCGCGCCCGCTCCAGCGCCGCGCGCAGCGCCTTGTCGCGCGGCTTGCCCACCAGCAGCGCCACCTGCTCCACGGGCGGGCGCTGAGCGGCCTTGTAGCGGGTGAAGGCGTAAGCGCCCAGGGCCGCGCCCTCGGCCAGCGCACCGGCGGCTGCCGCGTCCGGGACGGGCAGGGCCAGCGCGACGCGGCGGCGGCCGGCGAGCGCGCGCACGGCCGCACCGGCCGCCCGGCGCAGGGCCTCGGGGTCCGCCGGGTCCTCGCCCAGGCCGGTGACCGCGACCAGGGGCGCGGAGACTCCTTCGACCTGCGGCAGCAGGTGCACCGAGCCGGCGGCGCCGTCGGCGCCGAGGTCGGCCAGGGCCCGCGCGATCGCCGAGCGCGTCGCCCGGGGGAGGTCGTCGGCCCCCAGCAGCACCGGTGCGGCCGGGGCGGGACCGGTGCCCCGGGCGGCCCCCAGCACGACGGCGTCCGCGGGGACGGTCTTGACGGACTTGCTGCTCAGCTCCAGGCGCACCACCCCGCCAGCCTACCCAGCGGCGTGCGCGCCGCCCTGCTGCCCCGATCCGCCGACCTCCTCCTGCGCCGCGGGCTCGGGACCCGGCTGCGGCTCGGGACCGGGCTCGGGCGGCGGCGGGGCGGCCGCCGCGTCCGCAGCGGCCAGCACCTGCGCGGCCCGCAGCACGCCCAGCGCCGCCAGGGCCCCGGTGCCCGCCCCGCGTCCGGCGCCCAGGTCGAGCACCGGGGTCAGCTTGAGGCGGTCCACGGCCAGGTGCTGGGCCGGCTCGGCCGTGCGCGCGCCCACGGCCCACCACTTCTCCGCCCCCGGCACGGCGCGCGAGGCGACCAGGGCCGCGGCGGCCCCCACCACGCCGTCCAGCACCACCGGCGTGCGGCGCGCCGCCGCGCGCAGCAGGAACCCCACGGCCGCCGCGGTGTCCGGGCTGCCGACGGTCTGCAGCAGCACCGCGGGCCGGGTCGCCACCGGCCGCGCCCGGCGCACCGCGTCGCGCACCGCCGCCGCCTTGCGCATCCACGCGTCGTCGTCCACCCCGCTGCCCCGCCCCACCACGTCGACGGCGCTCTTGCGCAGGCACGCGGCGACGAGGGTGGCGGCGACGGTGGTGGCGCCCGCCCCCACGTCGCCCAGCAGCAGCAGGTCCACGCCCTCGTCGGCGGCCTCGTCGGCCACGGCGGCGCCCGCCCGCACGGCCGCCTCCGTCTCCTCGGCCGTCATCGCGTCACCGGCCGCCACGTCCCCGCTGCCCGCGCGCACCGCCCGCGCCGTCACCGGCGCCGGCAGGCCGTCCAGGACCGCCGCGGGGGCGTCCACCCCCACCGCGTGCACGGCCAGCTCCACCCCGGCGGCCGCGGCCAGCGCCGCCGCCGCGTGGGTGCCGGCCACCAGGGCGCGCACCGCGTCCGCGGCGGTGGCGGACCCCGGCGCCGACACGCCGCGCGCCGCCACCCCGTGGTCACCGGCCAGCACGACCAGGCGCACGCGCTCCAGCGGACCGGCGACGTCGGCGTCGCGGGTGCCCGCCAGCCAGGTCGCCAGCTCGCGCAGCCGCGAGGGCGCCCGCAGCGGTGAGCCGGGACCGGCGGGCGCGGCGGGTGCGTGCGGGGAGCGCAGCCCCTCGGCGACCTCGCGCAGGTTCAGCGGCCGCGGGCCGTCGGTCATCGGGAGCTCCTCGGGTGGTGGTCGTGGGGCGGTGCGGGCGGCGCCGCGCGGTCCGTGCAGATCGTCGCACCCGCGAGCACCCCGCTCCCGCGGGCGGGTGCGGGGCGCTTGTGGGCGGCGGCCGCCCGCGCCTACCGTCGCGGCGACGGGTCGAGGGCGACCGGGGACGGGGGAGAGCGCTCGTGGGCGGCAGGGGTGCGGTGCGCGAGGGCCTGCTCGCAGCGCGCGAGCACTGGCTGGCGTCCAGCGCGGGCGGCGCCGGCGCGCCCCCGCCGGGCGCGCGCGGGCCGGTCCGCACGGTGGTCTCGGAGTCGTGGCTGCGCAGCCGCAGCACCGGCCTGGACCCCGACGGCGTGCTGGCCCCGCTGGCCCTGCAGGGCGCGGAGCTGCGCGAGCGCCGCGCGGCGCACCCGCTGGCCCCCGTCCTGCCCACCGCGCGGCGCCTGCTCCTGGCCGAGCCGCTGGGCGTGCCGGTGCTGATGGCGGTCGGCGACACCGACGGCACCCTGCTGTGGGTGGAGGGCGAGGCCGGGTTGCGCCGCGCCGCGGAGGCGATGAGCTTCCTGCCGGGCGCCCGCTGGAGCGAGGACGCCGCCGGCACCAACGCCCCCGGCACCGCGCTGGCGCTGGCCCGCCCGGTGCGGGTGCGCTCGGGGGAGCACTACGCCACGGCCGCGACCCGCTGGAGCTGCTCGGCGGCACCGGTGCACGACCCCGCCACGGGGCGGGTGCTGGGCGTGCTGGACCTCACCGGCGGCGACGACCTGGGCCGCGAGCGCGCCCTGGCCCTGGTGCGCGCGGCGGTGGGCGCCGTGGAGGGCGAGCTGCGGGTGGCGGCCCTGCGCCGCGGCCTGGGCGGGACCGGCGGTGCCGGCGCCCCCGCGCGACTGCGGCTGCTGGGCGCCGGCGAGGCCGTGCTGCGCGCGGGCGGACGCGAGCGCGCGCTGTCCCTGCGCCACGCCGAGCTGCTGACGCTGCTGCTGACCGGGCCTGCGGACGGCTGGAGCGCCGGCGCGCTGGCTACCGCCCTGGACGAGCGCGGCCTGGCGACGGTGTCGGTGCGCGCCGAGGTCCACCGGCTGCGCGCGGTGCTCGCCGGGTGCGCCGGCGGTGCGCTGGGCCTGTCGCCCTCGCCGTACCGGCTCACCGGTGAGCTGTGCTGCGACGTGCTGGACGTGCGCCGGGCGCTGCGCGAGGGCCGCACCGGCGACGCCGTCGACGCCTGGACGGGTGACCTGCTGCCCGCGTCCGACGCGCCCGGGGTGCGCGAGGTCCGCGAGGAGCTGCTGGTGGCGTTGCGCACCGCCGTGCTGGAGGGCGGGGACGACGACGCGCTGCTGCGCTTCTCGCGCACCGGCGCCGGCCGCGACGACCCGCACGTCGCCGCCGAGCTGCTGCGGCGCCTGCCGTCCGGGCACCCCGGCCGCGGGGAGGCCCTGGCCCGCACCGCGCGCCACCCCGGCTGAGGGACCGGTGGTGCACGGCGCGCTGCGACCACGGCGCGCTGCAACGCGGTTGCAACGCCCCCGCCCGTACGGTGGCGGCGCCGGGCGACGAGGTCGTCGCCCGCCGGGCGACGAGGTGGTCGCCCGCGTCCACTCCCCGCGGAGGTGCACCGTGACCGTCTACGAAGCTCCCGGCCGTCCCGGCAGCCTGGTCTCCTACGCCGAGCGCTACGACCACTTCATCGGTGGCGAGCGCGTACCCCCCGCCTCGGGCGAGTACTTCGAGAACCCCAGCCCCGTCACCGGGCAGGTGTTCACCGAGGTCGCCCGCGGCACCGCCGACGACGTCGAGCGCGCGCTGGACGCCGCGCACGCCGCCGCCCCCGCCTGGGGCCGCACGCCCGTGGCCGAGCGCGCCCTGGTGCTGAACCGCATCGCCGACCGCATCGAGCAGAACCTCGAGAAGCTCGCGGTCGCCGAGACGTGGGACAACGGCAAGCCGGTGCGCGAGTGCCTGGCCGCCGACCTGCCGCTGGTGGTCGACCACCTGCGCTACTTCGCCGGCGTGGTGCGCGCCCAGGAGGGCGGCATCTCCCAGATCGACGACGACACCGTCGCCTACCACTTCCACGAACCCCTGGGCGTCGTCGGGCAGATCATCCCGTGGAACTTCCCGCTGCTCATGGCGGTCTGGAAGCTCGCCCCGGCGCTCGCGGCCGGCAACGCCGTCGTCCTCAAGCCCGCCGAGCAGACGCCCGCGTCGATCATGCTGCTGATGGACCTCATCGGCGACCTGCTGCCGCCGGGCGTGGTGAACGTCGTCAACGGGTTCGGCGCCGAGGCCGGCAAGCCGCTGGCGAGCTCCCCGCGCATCCGCAAGATCGCCTTCACCGGCGAGACGACGACCGGCCGGCTGATCATGCAGTACGCCAGCCAGAACCTCATCCCCGTCACGCTGGAGCTCGGCGGCAAGAGCCCGAACATCTTCTTCGAGGACGTCGCCCGCGCGAAGGACGAGTTCTACGACAAGGCCCTCGAGGGGTTCACCATGTTCGCCCTCAACCAGGGCGAGGTCTGCACCTGCCCCTCGCGCGCGCTCATCCAGTCCAGCATCTACGACGAGTTCCTCACCGCGGCCACCGAGCGCACCAGGGCGGTGAAGCAGGGGAACCCGCTGGACACCGCGACGATGATCGGTGCCCAGGCGAGCAACGACCAGCTCGAGAAGATCCTGTCCTACATCGACATCGGGCAGCAGGAGGGCGCGAAGCTGGTCACGGGCGGGCACCGCTCGGACCTCGGCGGGGAGTTGTCCGGCGGCTACTACGTCGAGCCGACGATCTTCGAGGGCGACAACTCGATGCGCATCTTCCAGGAGGAGATCTTCGGCCCGGTCGTGTCCGTCGCCAGGTTCGACGACCCCGACGACGCTCTGAAGATGGCCAACGACACCCTCTACGGGCTCGGGGCCGGGGTGTGGTCGCGCGACGTCCACCTCGCCTACCGGATGGGCCGCGGCATCCAGGCGGGCAGGGTGTGGACGAACAACTACCACGCGTACCCCGCGCACGCGGCGTTCGGCGGGTACAAGAGCTCGGGCATCGGCCGGGAGAACCACCGCATGATGCTCGACCACTACCAGCAGACCAAGAACCTGCTGGTGAGCTACTCCACCTCCAAGCTCGGCTTCTTCTGACGGGCGGTGGCGGTGTGAGCGGTGGCGGTGCGGCTGGTGGCGGTGCCCGGCCGCCCGAGAAGGTGGCGCTGACCGCGCAGGCGGCGCGCCAGCTGCGCCGCCTGCGGCAGCGGCACGGCGAGCTGATGTTCCACCAGTCGGGCGGCTGCTGCGACGGCAGTTCCCCGATGTGCTTCGCGGCCGGGGAGTTCACCACCTCCGACGCCGACGAGCACCTGGGCGACGTGGTGGTCCCCGCGCAGGGGGAGGCCGAGGAGTTCTCCGTGCCGGTGTGGATGTCGAAGGAGCAGTACGCCCGGTGGGCGCACACGCACCTGACCATCGACCTCGTGCCCGGCCGGGGGGCGGGTTTCTCGCTCGAGGCCCCCGACGGGGTGCGGTTCCTGGTGCGCTCGCGCCTGCTGGGGGCGAGCGCGGCCGGGGGCGCGGCCGGCGGTGGGCCCGGGGCCGCGGGCGGTGCTCCGCCCGCGGCACCGTGAGGCGGCGGTAGCGTCCGGGACGTGGACACCTCGCCGGACACCACCCCGCCCGTCCGCTTCGCCGTGGTCGGCTACGGCGGCGGCGGGCGCTGGTTCCACGCGCCCGTCGTCGCCGGTGCGCCCGGGTGCGAGCTGGTGGCCGTGGTCACCTCGAACCCCGAGCGCGCCGCGCTGGCCCGCGCCGAGCACGGGGTGCGCACCGTCGCCGCCCTGGAGGAGCTGGCGGACCTGGGGGTGGAGGCGGTGGCGATCTCCACGCCGGCCGCCACGCACACCGAGCTCACCGAGCGGGCGCTGCGACTGGGGCTGGCGACCGTGTGCGACAAGCCCTTCGCGCTCGACGCGGCGGCGGCCGTGCGCACGGTCGCGCTCGCGCAGGAGCTGCGGGTGCCGCTGAGCCCCTACCAGAACCGCCGCTGGGACTCGGACCTGCTGACGCTGCGCCGGGTCCTGGCCGACGGCGAGCTGGGGGAGGTGCTGCGCTTCGAGTCCGCGTTCGAGCGGTGGACCCCGGGCGATCCGCCGGAAGCGGGCGGCGGGCTGCTGCGCGACTTCGGCGCCCACCTCGTCGACCAGGCCCTGCACCTGTTCGGGCCGGTGGAGACCGTGGCCGCGCAGACGCGCGGCGGCGAGGGCGCCGAGGACGACTGGCGGGTGCAGCTGGCCCACGCGGGCGGCGTGCGCAGCGAGCTGTCCGGCTCGTGGCACCAGGCGCTGCCCGCGCCGCGCTTCCGCGTCACCGGCACGCGCGGCACCTTCGTGGTGGACGCGCCGGTGGACGGGCAGGAGGAGGCCCTGCTGGCCGGGCGCACCCCGGCGGGGGAGGGCGCGGCGTGGGGCGCCGAGCCGCCCTCGCGCTGGGGGCACCTCGCGCTCGGCGGCGGTGCGGTGCGGCGGGTGCCGGCCGAGCACGGCCGCTGGCCGGACTTCTACGCCGCCTTCGCCCGGGCGGTGCGGGGCCTGGGGCCGCTCCCGGTGGACCCGAACGACGCGGTGCGCACCACGGCCGTCGTGGACGCGGCCCGCCGCGCGGCGGCGCTGGGCGTCACCGTCGAGGTGGGCTGAGCCACCGCACCCGGAGCTGGCGTCCCACCATGTGGGACGCCGGTCTCGCCAACTGGATGCGGGCGGTGCGCTCGGGCACCCTCCTGGAGCACCCGGAGCGGCGACGGCGACCCCGGTGCCCACCCGGGTGCCAGCGCCGGGCGCGGGCGGACCCCCGACCGCGGCGCGACCACGCCCAGCCCCCCTCCCGCGAAGGTGCCCCATGGGTCCGTCCGACCTGAACACCGCGACCACCCGGTCCGACCCCGCGTCCCCGGGCGCGCCCGCCAACCCGGTCCGCCGGGTCGCCGCCGCCAGCCTCATCGGCACCACGATCGAGTTCTACGACTTCTACGTCTACGCGACGGCCGCCGTCCTCGTCTTCGGCCCGCTGTTCTTCCCCTCGGAGAACGAGACCGCGCAGACGCTCGCCTCGCTGGCCAGCTTCGCCATCGCCTTCGTCGCCCGCCCGATCGGCTCGATCGTCTTCGGCCACTTCGGCGACCGCATCGGCCGCAAGACCACCCTGGTGGCCGCGCTGCTCGTCATGGGCATCTCCACCGTCCTCATCGGCGTGCTGCCCACCCACGCGAGCGTCGGCAACCTCGCCCCCGCGCTGCTGTGCCTGCTGCGCTTCGGCCAGGGCTTCGGCCTGGGCGGGGAGTGGGGCGGTGCGGCGCTGCTGGCCACCGAGAACGCCCCGCCGAACCGCCGTGCGCTGTACGGGATGTTCCCGCAGCTGGGCGCCCCGCTGGGCTTCATCATCGCCAACACCCTCTTCATCGTGCTGGCCACGACGATGAGCGACGAGGCCTTCACGTCCTGGGGCTGGCGCGTGCCGTTCCTGCTCTCCGCCGTCCTGGTCCTCCTGGGCCTGTGGATCCGCCTGAGCCTCGCGGAGACCCCCGTCTTCGCCCGCGCCCTCGCCGAGAACCGCCAGGTGCGCGTTCCGGTGGCCGAGACCTTCCGCACCAGCTGGAGGATCCTCGTGCTGGGCGCCTTCTCGGTGATGCTGACCTACACGCTCTTCTACCTGACCACGACCTGGTCCCTGGCCCACGGCACCTCCCCCGCGCTGGGCTACGAGCGCCAGGACTTCCTGCTCATGCTCTGCGTCGCCGTCCTGTTCATGGCCGCGGCGACCCCGCTGTCCGGGGTCCTCTCGGACCGCTTCGGCCGCCGCCCGGTGCTGGCCGCCGCGATGGTCGGCGGCGCCGTCGTCGGCCTGCTCACCGGCCCGCTGCTGGGCTCGGGCAGCACCGCCCTGGTCATGGTGTGGCTGTGCTCCGGCCTGTTCTTCATGGGCCTGGTCTTCGGGCCCATCGGCGCCTACCTGCCCGAGCTGTTCCCCACGAACGTGCGCTACACGGGCGCCTCGCTCTCCTTCAACGCCGGCAGCATCCTCGGCGCCTCGCTGGCCCCGTACACCGCGGTGCGCCTGGCGGAGGCGCACGGCGTCAGCTGGGTGGGCTTCTACCTCGCCGCCACGGCCGTCGTCAGCCTCGTCGCGCTGTCCCTGCTGCGCGAGACCCGCACCGCCGACATCGGCTGAGCCGCCCCCCGGGCCCGCTTCCCCGCGCGGGGGAGCGGGCCCGGGGGGCGTTACCCTGCCCCTTGGTCGCGGCCGGGGGGCGGCGGACGGATCGACGAGGGGGAACGTGGTGGCTGGCGGCTCGGGGGCTGCGTACCGGGCGCTGTACCGCAGCGTCCTGACGAGGATCGACCCCGAGGTGGCCCACCACTGGGCGTTCACCGGGATGCGCACGGCCGCCCGGGTGCCCCCCGTGGTCCCGCTGCTGCGCCGGGCCTTCGTGGAGACCGACCCGCGCCTGCGCACCCGCGCCCTCGGCATGGACCTCGCCGGCCCGCTCGGCCTGGCCGCCGGGTTCGACAAGGACGGCGCCGGCGTCGAGGCGCTGGCGCACTTCGGCTTCTCCTTCGTCGAGGTCGGCACCGTCACGGCGCTGCCCCAGCCGGGCAACCCCAAGCCCCGCCTGCACCGCCTCGTCGAGGACCGCGCCGTCGTCAACCGCATGGGCTTCAACAACTCCGGCGCCGAGGCCGTCGCCCGCCGCCTGCGCCGCCTGCGTGCCGTGCCCCCGCGCCACCCCGTCGGCATCGGCGTCAACATCGGCAAGAGCAAGGTCGTGGCCGAGGAGGACGCCCCCGCCGACTACGCCGCCTCGGCGCGGCTGCTGGCCCCCTACGCCGACTACCTCGTCGTCAACGTCAGCTCCCCGAACACCCCCGGGCTGCGCGACCTGCAGGCGGTGGACAAGCTCCGCCCCGTCCTGGCGGCCACCCGCGCCGCCGCCGGGGAGACCTCCCACCGGCACGTGCCGCTGCTCGTGAAGATCGCTCCCGACCTCTCCGACGAGGACGTGGACGCCGTGGCGGACCTGGCGCTCGAGCAGGGCCTGGACGGCATCGTCGCCACCAACACCACGATCGGCCGGGAGGGGCTGCGCTCGGACCCGGCCGCTGTCACCGCCGCGGGCGCCGGCGGACTCTCGGGAGCGCCGCTGCGGGAGCGGTCGGTGCAGGTGCTGCGCCGGCTCGCCGACCGCACCACCGACCGCCTCACGCTCGTCAGCGTGGGCGGCGTGGAGACCGCCGACGACGTGCGCGAGCGCCTGGAGGCCGGGGCCTCCCTCGTGCAGGCGTACACCGCCTTCATCTACGAGGGGCCCGGCTGGGCCCGGCGGGTCCTGTCCGAGCTCGCCGCCTCCCGCTCCCGCCGCGAGACCGACCGGGTCTGAGCCCGGGCCGGCCCGCTGCCGAGTTGTGGACCCGGCGCGCAGCGGCGACGGTCGGGGGAGTCCCGCGAGCGCCCGCCGCTCACCCCTGCGCGAGGAGTCCCCGTGACCGACGTCGAGCAGCGCCACCGCGGCGCCTCGGACGAGCCCGGCCGCCTCGGCGGCACCGACGACCACGGCCCCGCCGACCCCGCCCGCTGGCGGGCCCTCGGCGTCTGCCTCGCCGTGGGCTTCATGACGCTGCTGGACGTCTCCATCGTCAACGTGGCCCTGCCCTCCATCGAGAGCTCCCTGGGGGCCGGGCCGGCGCAGGTGCAGTGGATCGTCGCCGGCTACGCCCTGGCCTTCGGCCTGGTGCTCGTGCCCGCCGGGCGCTTCGGCGACCTCCTCTCGCGCCGCGCGGTGTTCCTGGTGGGCCTGGCCGGTTTCGTCCTCACCAGCGCCGCCGCCGGTCTCGTGCAGTCCGCCACCGCCCTGGCGGTCGTGCGGCTGCTGCAGGGGGTGACCGCCGGGCTGGTCAACCCGCAGGTCCTCGCCCTCATCCAGCAGTTGTTCAGCGGCGCCGAGCGCGCGCGCGCCTTCGCCGCCTTCGGCACGACCGTCGGGCTGTCCACCGCCGTCGGCCCCCTGCTGGGCGGGGTGATCCTGGCCGTCTTCGGGGAGGAGGAGGGCTGGCGCGGGGTCTTCCTCGTCAACGTCCCCCTCGGCCTGGTGCTGCTGCCGCTGGCGTGGCGCTGGCTGCCGCGCCAGGGCTCCGGCGAGCGGCGGGCGCGTCCCGGCTTCGACGTCGTGGGCCTGGTGCTGCTGGCCGCGGCGGTGCTGCTCGTCATGCTGCCGTTCGTGCTCACCACCGGCGAGGGGGGTTCCGGGGCCCGCTGGTGGCTGCTGGCGCCCGGGGTGCTCCTGCTGGTGCTGTTCGCCCTGTGGGAGCGGCGCGAGGACCGGCGCGGCCACCAGCCCGTCGTCGCCGCCGACCTGGTGCGCACCGCGTCCTTCACCCGCGGGGCGCTCGTGGGCGTGTCCTACTTCGCCGGCTTCACCGGGATCTTCCTCGTGGTGACCCTCTACCTGCAGTCCGGGCTGGGCTTCACGCCCCTGCAGGCCGGGCTCGTGCAGACGCCGTTCGCGCTGGCCTCCGCGGTCCTGGCCCAGGTGGGCGGCCGGCAGGTCGCCGAGCGCGGCCGGCGCGTCGTCGTGGTCGGCCTGCTCGTCGTCGTCGCCGGGCTGTCCGCCGCGGACGTGGTCGCCGCCGCGGTGCAGGGCACCGCCGGCGCGATCGCCCTGGCCGCGTGCCTGGCCGTCACCGGCGCCGGCAGCGGGCTGGTCATCTCGCCCAACCAGACCCTGACCCTCGCCGAGGTGCCGCGCAGCACCGCGGGCGCCGCCGGCGGCGTCCTGCAGACCGGCCAGCGCATCGGCTCGGCGATGGGCGTCGCCGCCGTCACGGCCGTGTTCTTCTCCGTCCTCGCCGGCCAGGGCCTGAGCGGCGCGGCGGGCGCCCGCTCGGGCGAGGTGCCCGCCGAGGTCCAGGCCGCGTTCGGCGAGGCGCTGTCCACCGGGCTGCGCGTGTCGATCGGCCTGGTGGTGGCGGCGCTGGTGTTCGCCCTGCTGGACCTGCGCCGGCGCGAGGGCACCGTGCGGCCCCGGAGCCACGGCGGGTGACGTCCGGGTGCACGCTCCGCCGCGTCGGCTAGCGTCGCCGGGGTGAGGGCGACGCACTGGACCTGGACCTTCGAGGACGCCGACGGCGGGCCCGTCGCGGACGGCGGGGAGGTGTTCCTCACCCGCTCCGACGCCGAGGTCTGGATCGGGGAGAGCTGGCGCGGCCTGCGCGAGCGCGGCGCCGAGACGGCGCGCCTGCACGCCGACGGGCGGGACGTCGACGGCCCGCTCAGCCTGCGCCCCGCCGACTGAGCGGGTGCGGGCCGAGCGGGCCGGTGAGCGTCAGCGCGGGCGCGTCAGGACGGGCGCTCCGCGGGGGCGTTGCGCGCCGTGAGCGAGGGGTCGCGCTCGACGACGTCGCCGAGGGCCTCGTCCACCCGGGCCATGAGCTCCGGCGGGATGACCACGCCGGAGGCGGCGACGTTCTCCGTCACCTGCTCCGGCCGCGAGGCGCCGATGATCGCGGCCGCCACGTTGTCGTTCTGCAGCACCCACGCCACCGCCAGCTGCGACATCGACAGGTCCAGCTCGGCGGCCACGCCGCGCAGCTTCTGCACGCGCGTGAGCACGTCGTCGCGCATCCAGCGGCTGATCATCTGCCGGCCGCCCTTCTCGTCCGTGGCGCGGCTTCCGGCCGGGGGCTCGGCGCCGGGGCGGTACTTGCCCGTCAGCACGCCCTGGGCGATGGGGGAGAAGACGACCTGGGAGATCCCCAGCTCACGGCTGGCGGGGACGACCTCGCCCTCGATGACCCGGTACAGCGCCGAGTACTGCGGCTGGTTGGAGATCAGCTGGAAGCCCAGCTCGCGGGCCAGGGCGTGCCCGGCGCGCAGCTGCTCCGCCGTCCACTCGCTGACACCGACGTACAGGGCCTTGCCGGCGCGCACCACGTCGGCGAACGCCTGCATCGTCTCCTCCAGCGGCGTGGAGACGTCGTAGCGGTGCGCCTGGTAGACGTCGACGTGGTCGGTGCCGAGCCGGCGCAGCGAGCCGTCGATGGACTCGGTGATGTGCTTGCGGGACAGGCCCGAGTCGTTGTGGCCCTTCGGGCCCGTGGGGAAGTAGACCTTCGTGAGGATCTCCAGGCTCTCGCGGCGCTCGCCCTTCAGCGCCTGGCCCAGGACCGTCTCGGCGGCCGTGTTCGCGTAGACGTCGGCGGTGTCGAACGTCGAGATCCCGGCGTCGAGGGCGGCACGCACGCAGGCGATCGCGGCGTCGTTCTCGACCTGCGACCCGTGGGTGAGCCAGTTGCCGTACGTGATCTCGGAGATCTTCAGACCGCTGCGACCGAGGTGTCGGAACTCCATGGCCGCGACGGTAGGGCCTGCGGGCCCGCACCGCCCCCCAGCGCGCCGGTCAGCGGCCCACCGGGCTGGAGCGGCGGTGGGCCGTCAGCGCGGCTGCGCGCCCCTCTCGACCATCGGCACGGGCCGGCGCATCCGGCGGATCTGCAGCGCACGGGTGACGCCGTAGGAGACCAGGCCCCGCTCGGGCGCCTCGAAGCGGGCTGCCAGGGCCCTCTTGAGGCGGCGGCCCAGCAGCACGCTGTCGATGACCACGACCGCCAGCATCCCGTAGATGAGCAGTGTCGTGCCCAGCAGCAGGGGCGCGGACCCCAGGGGCTGGGCGATCATCGACAGGATCAGCGAGGCCCCGGCGATGATGAGGAAGTACTCGCCCACGTTGCGGCGGGCGTCCACGACGTCGCGCACGAACCGGCGCTGCGGGCCGCGGTCGCGCGCCGGCAGGTGGCGCTCGTCCCCGGTGAGCAGGGCCTGCTGCACCTTCAGGCGCTCCTCGCGCTGCGCCGCGCGCGCCGCCTTCGCGGCGGCCTTGCGGTCCGCCGGCACCAGCGGGCGGGCGTTGCGGGCCTGCGCCTCGCTGCGCCGGGGGGTCGGGCGCCCCTTGCCGCCCGGCTTCGTCAGCTCGACGACCGGGGCGGACGGCGCCTCGACGGCCTGCTTCTCCTTCGAGCGTCCGAACACGCCGCCAGGGTACGGCACCAGCGGCCTGCTCCAGCCGCGTCCGGCCGCGCCCGGGAGCCGGCGCGGGGCGGCGGAGTAGCGTCGGCACTCGTGAGCCAGGACACCCCGCCCCCGCCCGCCGGACCCTCGCGCACCGAGGCGCTGCGCGAGGCGTGCGCCGCCGGCGCCGCCGCTGCGCGCGCCGACCTGGAGGCGCTGGTGCGCATCCCCAGCGTCTCCGCGCGCGCCTTCGACCAGGCGCACGTCGCCGCCAGCGCCGAGGCCGTGGCCGAGCTGCTGCGCCGGGCCGGCCTGCCGGAGGTCGGGGTGCGCACCGCCACCGCCGTCGTGGACGGCGTCGAGGTGACCAGCGCGCCGGCCGTGGTGGCCCGCCGCCCCGCGCCCGCCGGCCGGCCCACCGTGCTGCTGTACGCCCACCACGACGTGCAGCCCCCCGGTCGCGACGAGCAGTGGACCACCCCGCCCTTCGAGCCGACCGAGCGCGACGGCCGCCTGTACGGCCGCGGCACCGCGGACGACAAGGCCGGCGTCGTGGTGCACCTGAACGCGCTGCGCACCCTGCTGCCGCTGTGGGGCCCCGACGACGGCGTGGGCGTCACCGTCTTCGTCGAGGGGGAGGAGGAGGTCGGCTCGCCCACCTTCGCCGCCTTCCTCGCCGAGCACCGCGCCGACCTGGCCGCCGACGTCATCGTCGTGGCCGACTCCGGCAACTGGCGGGTCGGCGTCCCGGCGATCACCACGACGCTGCGGGGGCTGGTGGACTGCGAGGTGACCGTCTCGGTGCTGAGCCACCCGGTGCACTCCGGCGTCAACGGCGGGCCGGTCCTGGACGCCCTCACCTGCCTGGCGCGGC
Source organism: Kineococcus auxinigenes (assembly GCF_050871525.1). Taxonomy (NCBI): domain Bacteria; kingdom Bacillati; phylum Actinomycetota; class Actinomycetes; order Kineosporiales; family Kineosporiaceae; genus Kineococcus; species Kineococcus auxinigenes. The sequence goes on from NZ_JBKBCT010000067.1 coordinate 15,197, forward strand.
TGGTCGCCACCCTGCACGACGAGGCCGGCGACGTGGCCGTGCGCGGCCTGACGGCCGGCAGCGCCGGCGACGTGGACCTGACCGAGGAGCAGTACCGCGCCGACGCCGGCGTCCTGGACGGGGTGCGCCTGGCCGGGACCGGCTCGATCGCCGACCGGCTGTGGACGAAGCCGGCCCTGTCCGTCATCGGGATCGACGCCACGCCGGTCGACACCGCCAGCAACACCCTGGTGCCCTCCGCGCGCGCCAAGCTGAGCCTGCGGCTGGCCCCCGGGCAGGACCCGGCCGCGGCGATGACGGCGCTGCGCCGGCACCTGCTGGCGCACGCCCCCTTCGGCGCGCGGGTCGAGGTGGCCGAGGGGGAGGCTGGCAGCTCCTTCTCCGCGGACACCTCCTCCGCGGCCCACGAGGTCGCGCGGGCCGCGTTCGAGGAGGCCTACGGCGCGCCCGTCGTGGAGATGGGCATGGGCGGCTCCATCCCCTTCATCGCCGACCTCGTCGCCGAGCACCCCGCCGCCTCGATCCTCGTCACCGGCGTGGAGGACCCCGACTCGCGCGCCCACGGACCGGACGAGTCGCTGCACCTGGCCGACTTCCAGCGCGCCTGCCTGGGCGAGGTGCTGCTGCTGGACGGCCTGGCCGGTGTGCCCGCCGCGGTGACGGGCACCGCCCCGCGGCCGTAACCTGGCCCCGGGAACAACCGTGCCGCCCCGGCGGTTGGCCCGGACAGCGTCCCTAGTCGACGAGTGGAACCGGAGACGAGCCTCATGACCACGACGACCACCGCCGAGGAGACCCGCGCCCACGGCGTGGAGCTCACCGACGTCGCCGCCACCAAGGTCCGCACCCTGCTGGAGCAGGAGGGCCGTGACGACCTGCGGCTGCGCATCGCGGTGCAGCCGGGCGGCTGCTCGGGCCTGATCTACCAGCTGTACTTCGACGAGCGCGAGCTCGACGGCGACGCCGTGCGCAACTTCGGCAGCGTCGGTGTCGTGGTGGACAAGATGAGCGCCCCCTACCTGGACGGCGCCACCATCGACTTCGCCGACACCATCGAGAAGCAGGGCTTCACGATCGACAACCCCAACGCCGGCAGCAGCTGCGCCTGCGGGGACTCGTTCTCCTGACACCGCCCGTCCCCCCGGCCCCCGGCGGGGACGCCCGCACGGCCCCCACACCCCCGGGTGCGGGGGCCGCTCGCGTCTGGGGCGCCCCGCTGCCGAGCGGGCCGGCGGCCCCGCCGCGCCACCACCCCGGGCCGGCGCGCTTCGACTTCGACCGGCTGCGGCCGCGGCCCGGGGAGGACCTCGTGGCCGCCGGCGGGGACCTGGCGCCGGCGACGCTGCTGGCGGCGTACGAGCGCGGCCTGTTCCCCATGGGGCTCGGCGGAGGCGGGCGCGGGCCCGTGGGGTGGTGGTCCCCGGACCCGCGCGGGGTCCTGCTGCCCGGCGGGGTCCGCGTCTCCCGGTCCCTGCGCCGCGCGCTGCGCGCCTTCGAGGTGCGGGTGGACACCGCCTTCGACGAGGTGGTCGCCGGGTGCGCGGACCCCTCCCGGCCGGGCGCCTGGATCACGGGGGAGGTCGCCGCCGCCTACGGGCGGCTGCACCGCCTGGGGTGGGCGCACTCGGTGGAGGTCTGGTCCGGCGGGGAGCTGGCCGGGGGCCTGTACGGCGTCGCGCTGGGCGGGCTGTTCGCCGCCGAGTCCAAGTTCCACCGCGTGCGCGACGCCTCCAAGGCCGCCGTGGTGGCGCTGGCGGACCTCCTGCTCGCCGACGGCGCGCCGGGCCGGCTGGTGGACGTGCAGTGGCGCACGGAGCACCTGGCGACCCTGGGCGTGGAGGAGGTGGGGCGCCCCCTCTACCAGCGGATGCTGGGCGCAGCCCTGGCGCTGCCGGAGCCGGCCGTGTTCGCGGCGCGCCCCGACCCGGTCCACAGCTACGACGGGGGGTAGTCTCATCACCCGTAGGGACGCTCCTGCCCACGACCCTCACGCCGGGGGCACGGGACGTCCCCGTCTCTGCACGAACCGTGGGAAGGCCGACGTTGGGCACGCGAGACTCGGACGCGACGCGTCGTCGCCGTCCCCCCAAGGCGCTGAGCGCCGGTGTCGTCGCCGCGGCAGCGCTGCTGCTGACGAGCTGCGCCGCCTCCGACTGGCCGGACGCGAGCCTGCAACAGGGGTTCCTGCCCGACGCCAGCGAGGGCGCGACGAACCACACGGACAGGATCTCCGAGCTCTGGAACGGCTCCTGGATCGCGGCACTGGCCGTCGGCCTGTTCGTCTGGGCCATGACGATCTGGTGCGTGGTGGCCTACCGCCGCCGCAAGAGCGACCCCGAGCTGCCGGCGCAGACGCGCTACAACATGCCGATCGAGATCCTCTACACGGTCGTCCCCGTGATGATGGTCGGTGTCCTCTTCTACTACACCGCCCGCGACCAGGCGGCGATCATCGACACCTCCGGCCCGGCCGACGTCAGTGTCGACGTCATCGGCAAGCAGTGGGGCTGGGACTTCAACTACCTCGACGAGTCCGGCGAGCCCATCGCCTACGAGGTCGGCCGTCAGGCCGAGCTCGACGGCGAGGAGCTCGAGGAGGGGCAGGTGCCCACCCTGTACCTCCCGGTGGACCAGAACGTCCAGTTCAACCTGTACTCGCGCGACGTGGCGCACTCCTTCTGGGTGCCGGCCTTCCTCTTCAAGATGGACCTGTACCCGGGCAGCCCCAACGAGTTCCAGCTCACCCCGACCAAGGAGGGGCTGTACAAGGGCAAGTGCGCCGAGCTCTGCGGTGATTACCACGCCGAGATGCTCTTCGACGTCCGGGTCGTGTCCCAGGCGGAGTACGAGCAGCACCTGCAGGACCTGGTGGCCGCCGGACAGTCCGGTGGGCTGACCACCGAGCTCGCGGGTGAGCTCTCGCGCCGGATCACCGGTGCCGAGCCCGCCGGCGACGAGAGCAGCAGGGGGAACAACAGCTGATGGCCAGCGAGAGCTTCAACGTGCCGGGCGTGGCGACCCGGGTCACCACGCGCCAGCCGCTGGGGACGGTCGTGCCCCGGCGGCACGGGTCCGTCATCTCGGGCTGGCTGTCCAGCACCGACCACAAGGTGATCGGCAACCTCTACTTCATCACCGCCTTCCTGTGGTTCCTGGTCGGCGGTGTCCTCGCCCTGCTCATCCGTGCCGAGCTCTTCGCGCCCGGCATGCAGGTCTTCAACACCAAGAACGAGTACAACCAGGCGTTCACGATGCACGGCACGATCATGCTGCTGCTCTTCGCGACGCCGTTGTTCTCCGCCTTCGCCAACGCGATCATGCCGCTGCAGATCGGTGCCCCGGACGTGGCGTTCCCGCGGCTGAACATGCTGTCGTACTGGCTGTTCCTGTTCGGCGGCCTCATCGCCGCGGCGGGCTTCCTGACCCCCGGCGGCGCCGCCTCCTTCGGGTGGTTCGCCTACACGCCGCTGTCGGACGTGATCCACTCACCCGGCCTGGGTGGCGACCTCTGGGTGATGGGCCTGGCCTTCTCCGGCTTCGGCACCATCCTGGGTGCGGTCAACTTCATCACCACCATCCTGTGCATGCGCATGCCCGGCATGACGATGTTCCGGATGCCGATCTTCACCTGGAACACCCTGGTCACCAGCGTGCTGGTGCTCATGGCCTTCCCGGTGCTGGCCGCCGCCCTGCTGGCGCTGGCCGCCGACCGACTGCTCAACGCGCACATCTTCGCCCCCCAGGCCGGCGGGTCGATCCTGTGGCAGCACCTCTTCTGGTTCTTCGGGCACCCCGAGGTGTACATCATCGCCCTGCCGTTCTTCGGCATCATCACCGAGATCCTGCCGGTGTTCAGCCGCAAGCCGGTCTTCGGCTACAAGGGCCTGGTCTTCGCGACGATCTCCATCGCCGGTCTGTCGGTGACGGTGTGGGCCCACCACATGTACGTCACCGGCAAGGTCCTGCTGCCGTTCTTCGCGTTCATGACGATGCTCATCGCGGTGCCCACCGGGCTGAAGTTCTTCACCTGGATCGGCACCATGTGGCGCGGGTCCATCACCATGGACACCCCGATGCTGTGGAGCGTCGGCTTCCTGGTCACCTTCCTGTTCGGTGGCCTGACCGGCGTCATCCTCGCCTCGCCGCCGCTGGACTTCCACCTCTCGGACTCCTACTTCGTGGTGGCGCACTTCCACTACGTCGTCTTCGGCACCGTGGTGTTCGCGATGTTCGCCGGCTTCCACTTCTGGTGGCCGAAGTTCACCGGCAAGATGCTGGACGAGCGCCTCGGCAAGATCCACTTCTGGATGCTGTTCGTGGGCTTCCACACCACCTTCCTCATCCAGCACTGGCTCGGTGCGGCGGGCATGCCCCGCCGGTACGCGGACTACCTGCCCGGCGAGGGCTTCCAGACGATGAACGAGATCTCCACGATCGGCTCGTTCATCCTGGGCGCCTCGTTCATCCCGTTCCTGTGGAACGTGTACCGCACCGCCCGCTTCGGGGAGCGCGTCACCAGCGACGACCCGTGGGGCTACGGCATGTCCCTGGAGTGGGCCACGTCCTGCCCGCCGCCGCGGCACAACTTCACCTCGCTGCCGCGGGTGCGCTCCGAGCGCCCGGCCTTCGACCTGCACCACCCCGAGGCCGTCGGGCACGACACGCCCACGGACGCGCGCAGCAAGAACCTCCTCGACCACGTGTACGGCGAGCCGGACCTGTCCGGCCGCAACGAAGACCTCGGAGGCCGCTGACCGATGAAGCCTGAAACCTGGCTGTTCTCCGGCGGGATCCTCTTCTTCGTCCCGGTGGCCTTCGTGTACGGCATCCTCACCCAGTGGGAGGAGCCCGTCGGGTTCATCGCCCTCCTGCTCACCGGCGGGCTGGCGCTGCTGGTGGGGACGTACCTGTTCATCACCGCCCGTCGCATCGACGCCCGTCCCGAGGACGACCTGCGGGCCGACGTCAGCGAGGGGGCGGGGGAGCAGGGCTTCTTCCCCCCGTTCAGCTGGTGGCCGCTGGCCCTGGCTCTGGCCGGTGCCCTCGTCTTCGGCGGTGCTGCCGTCGGCTGGTGGCTCTGGCTCATCGGTGTGGTCTTCACCGTTCCGATGATCGTCGGCTGGGTCTACGAGCACTACGTGGGCGAGCACGCCCACTGAGGACCTCTCCACGCTGCTGAGGGCCCCGCACCGCGAGGGGCAGATTCTGGGGATCCTCGCAACACCTGATGGCTTATGTGGCCGTCAGTAGATCACGCAGACGCTCGGCTGGGCTTGCCCAGCCCAGCGTCTTGCGTGGTGG
>NZ_JBKBCT010000068.1:0-20320 GCF_050871525.1 Kineococcus auxinigenes
GCACGCGATGGGGCCCATGTTGGTTCTGATTTAGGACGAAGCCGGCTTGGTGGTTGCGTATGTGGACGCTAATGGCGACAGCTTGGCCGCCCCGCCCGGGGCGGGCCCGCCGGGTCCCCGCGGGCGGCGGGGCCCCGGCCGGCCGGGCACCTCAGTCGAAGACGGGGCCCTGCGTGCGGGTGCGCTTGAGCTCGAAGAAGCCGGGCGTGCGCGCCACGAGCAGGCAGCCGTCCCAGAGCCTGCCGGCGTCCTCGCCCTTCGGGGCGGGGGTGACGACGGGGCCGAAGAAGGCGGTGCCCTCGAACGCCACGACGGGGGTGCCGACGTCCTCGCCGACCAGGGAGATGCCCTCGGTGTGCGAGGCGCGCAGCTGCGCGTCGTAGGTGTCGGTGCGGGCGGCGGCCGCCAGGTCGGCGGGCAGGCCCACCTCGTCCAGGGCCTGCGCGATCACCTCGTCGAAGTCCTTGTTCCCGCCGGGGTGGATGCGGGTGCCCATCGCCGTGTACAGCGGCAGGACCACCTCCTCGCCGTGCAGGGCGCGGGCTGCGGTGACCACGCGCACCGGGCCCCAGCCGCGGTCCATCAGGTCGCGGTACTCCGGCGGCAGCTCGCGGCCCTCGTTGAGCACCGACAGGCTCATCACGTGCCAGCGGACGGTGACGTCCCGGACCCGTTCCACCTCGAGCATCCAGCGCGAGGTCATCCAGGCCCAGGGGCACAGCGGGTCGAACCAGAAGTCGGCGCTGTCCTTCGCGGGGGTCGTCGTCATGGCGCCATCCTGCCCCGCCGGGCGGGGTGCGGCCACGGCGCGGCGTGCGGGGGAAACCGGCGGTCGCGGTGTCGCCGGGGCGTGGCAGAGTGGCGCGCGGCTGGACGAGGGGCCGCCTCCCAGCGCACCCGGTGGACCGGAAGGACGTGGACGTGCCCGGCGAGAACCTGACGCGCGAGGAGGCCCGCACCCGGGCGGAGCTCGTGCAGGTCGACACCTACGACGTGGAGCTGGACCTCACGACGGGCCCGGAGGTGTTCCGCTCGGTCACGACCGTCCGCTTCAGCGCCCGCGAGGGCGCGTCGACCTTCATCGACCTCATCAGCGCCGCCGTGCACGAGGTGACCCTCAACGGGCGCTCCCTCGACCCGGCGGCCGTCGGCGACGGCGTGCGGCTGCAGCTCGACGGCCTGGCCGGGGACAACGAGCTGCGCGTCGTGGCCGACTGCCGGTACATGAACACCGGCGAGGGCCTGCACCGGTTCGTCGACCCCGTCGACGACGAGGTGTACCTCTACACCCAGTTCGAGGTCGCCGACTCCCGCCGCGTGTTCGCGGTGTTCGAGCAGCCCGACCTCAAGGCCGCGTTCACCTTCACCGTGACCGCCCCGGCGCACTGGCGGGTGATCTCCGGGGCTCCCGTGGCCGCGACGGAGGACGTCGCCGGCGGCAGGCGGTGGCGCTTCGAGCCCACCCCGAAGCTGTCCAGCTACGTCACCGCGATCATCGCCGGCCCCTACGAGGGCTCGGAGGACTCCCTCGTCTCCTCCGACGGGCGCACGATCCCGCTGGGCGTGTACTGCCGCCGCTCCCTCGTGGAGCACCTCGACGCGCACAACGTCGTCGCCGCCACGAAGGCCGGTTTCGAGTTCTACGAGCGCGAGTTCGAGGCGCCGTACCCCTTCGCCAAGTACGACCAGGTGTTCGTGCCGGAGTTCAACGCCGGGGCCATGGAGAACGCCGGTGCGGTGACGTTCGTGGAGAGCTACGTCTTCCGCTCCAAGGTGCCGCGGGCCACCGTCGAGCGCCGCGTGGTGACGGTCCTGCACGAGCTGGCGCACATGTGGTTCGGCGACCTGGTGACCATGCGCTGGTGGAACGACCTGTGGCTGAACGAGTCCTTCGCGGAGTTCGCCAGCACCCTGGCCGCCGCCGAGGCCACCGAGTGGAAGGGCGCCTGGACGACCTTCAACTCGCTGGAGAAGTCCTGGGCGTACCGCCAGGACCAGCTGCCCACGACCCACCCGATCGTCGCGGAGATCAACGACCTCGAGGACGTCGAGGTGAACTTCGACGGCATCACCTACGCCAAGGGCGCCAGCGTCCTCAAGCAGCTCGTCGCCTACGTGGGGCGCGAGGAGTTCCTCGCGGGCGTGCGCGCCTACTTCCGCCGGCACGCCTGGGGCAACACCGAGCTGGTGGACCTGCTGCGCGAGCTGGAGGCGACCTCCGGCCGCGACCTGGGCGCCTGGTCGCGCGAGTGGCTGGAGACCGCCGGCGTGGCGACGCTGCGCCCGGTGCTCCAGACGGACGCCGAGGGCACCATCACCTCCGCGGTGCTGCGCCAGGAGGCCACCGCCGAGCACCCGCACCTGCGCGCCCACCGCCTCGCGGTCGGCTGCTACGACCTCGTCGACGGCACGCTGCAGCGCACGCACCGCCTGGAGATCGACGCCGCCGGGGAGAGCGCGGAGCTGACCGGCCTGCTCGGGCGCAAGCGCCCGGACCTGCTGCTGGTCAACGACGACGACCTCGCCTACGCGAAGATCCGCCTGGACGAGGTGTCGATGGCGACCGCGCTGGAGCACCTGGACGCGTTCACCGAGTCCCTGCCCCGCTCGCTGGTCGCCGCGGCGCTGTGGGACATGACCCGCGACGGCGAGCTCGCCGCCCGCGACTACGCCGAGCTGCTGCTGGGCACCCTGCTGCCGGGGGACGCGGCGCGCGCGGACTCCACGGTGGCGCTGGTGCTGCTGCGCCAGCTGTCCACCACCGTCGAGCTGTACACCGCCCCGGCCCACCGCGAGGAGGTCCAGGCCCGCACCGCCGAGGCGCTGCTCGCGATGCTGCGCTCGGCCGCCCCGGGCAGCGACGTGCAGCTGCAGTTCGCGCGGGCGTTCGCCTCGTTCGCGCACAGCGAGGAGCACCTGGCGGTGGTGCGGGGCCTGTACGAGGGCACCTCGGCCATCGAGGGCCTCGAGGTCGACGCGGACATGCGCTGGGCGCTGCTGACCTCCCTCGTCGCCGGCGGTGCCGCCGACGTCGCGGCCGTGGACGCCGAACTGGCCCGCGACGCCACCGCGACGGGGCAGCGCTCGGCCGCCGCGGCCCGCGCGGCGCTGCCCACCGTCGAGGCCAAGCGCTCCGCGTGGGCCGACGTGGTGGAGCGCGGCACGCTGCCCAACGCCGTGCAGGCCTCGGTCATCGCGGGCTTCGGGCGGGTGCACGACCACGAGCTGCTGCGGCCGTTCGTCGAGCCGTACTTCGACGCGCTGCGCACCGTGTGGGCGCAGCGCACGAACGAGATGGCGCAGCAGGTCGTCACCGGGCTCTACCCGCTGGTGCTGGCCGACGCCGACCTGCTGGAACGCACCGACGCCTGGCTGGCCGGGGCCCAGGACGCCCCGCCGGCGCTGCGCCGCCTGGTGCTGGAGAACCGCGACGGGGTGGCGCGCGCCCTGCGCGCGCAGGAGCGCGACGCGCGCTGACGCGCCCGGCGAGGGGCGGGTGAGGCGCTGCGCCCGCCCCTCGCACGCTCACAGCGGGACGGCGACCGGGGGCGCGTCCTTGCGCGGGCGCCCGCGACCGCGCTTGTAGGCGACGGGGACGCCGTCGACGAAGAGCTGCCCGCCCCAGACGCCGACCGGCTCGCGGCGCTCCAGCGCACCGGCGAGGCAGGCCGCTCGCACCGGGCACGCCGCGCACAGGGCCTTCGCGCGCTGCACCAGCTCGCGGTCCTCCGCGAAGAACAGGTCGGCGGGCGCGGTGCGGCACGGCACGGTCGTGGACGGCACGGTCGGGGACGGCGCGGTCGGCGGTGGCGCGGTGGGCGGCGCGGCGCGGGGCGCGGGGACCGCCGTCGCGGCCCGCACGAGGGCGAGCGCGGGGCGGGTCGTCGAGGTGGGCGGGATCGGGACGGAGGCTGCTGCCGACACGGTCGGGAGCCTGCCGGGAGCCGCTTGCAGCGCGCCTGCACGGTCTCGGCACCGCGCGCGGGCACCCGCCGCGCCGCGTGCAAGGCGGTTGCAGGGTCCCGGCGGCAGCCTGGCCGGCGTCCCGCCACCCGGCGGGCCCCCGCCGAGAGGAGCCTCCCGTGCCCGAGCAGCACCCCGCCGAGGTGCCGCGGCCGCCGTCCTGGCTGCCGTCCTGGTTCCGGCACCCCACCCGCCTGGACCTGGCCACCGGGCACCACCTGCGCCCGATCCGCGAGGTCGACGTCGACCTCGACCTGCCCGCCGTCCTGGGGTCCCGCGAGCGCCTGTGGTCGATCTACGGCGAGGTGTGGGGGTGGCCGCCGGAGGGGATGACGCGCGAGCAGGACCGCGTGGACCTGGCCCGGCACGAGGCCGAGATCGCCCGGCACGAGTCGTTCAACTACGCCCTGTTCGACGACGAGGAGGCGGAGCTGCTGGGGTGCGTCTACCTGGACCCGCCGGGCCGGGCGGGCGCCGACGCGGACGTGTCTTGGTGGGTGGTGGACCGGCTCGTCGGCTCGGAGCTGGAGGCGGTGCTGGACGCCGGTGTGCCGCGGTGGGTGCACCGGGACTGGCCGTTCACCGCACCGCGCTTCGTGGGGCGCGACCTCACCTGGCAGCAGTGGCTGGCGCTGCCGCCGCTGCCGTCGCCGTCGCCGTCGCCGTCGCGGTGACGGTCCCCTCCACCGCCAGCCGCACGACGTCGGCGGTGCGCAGGGTCGCACCGGCGAGCACCGCCGCGGCGAAGCGCTCCTCGCCGAGCCGCTGCCGCAGCAGGTCGCGGGCGGTCGCCAGCTGCGCGTCGTCGCGCACGTAGAAGCCGTACACGTCGGAGCCCACGGTGTCGCGGGCCGCGCGGGCCGCGCCCAGCAGCGTCGCCGACAGCGCCGGAGCTCCCCGACCGCCGGTGCCGTCCGCCGCGGCGTCGAGCACGACGAGCGATTCGAGGAAGTGGGACAGGTTCGCCAGGTCGCCGACCTGCGCGGACAGGACGATCCCCTCGTGCAGGCGGCGACGGGCCGCGTCGCGGTCGTGCGGCGCTTCGGCCTGGGCGAGGTTGTAGAGGGCGACGAAGGTGGTGAGCCGGTCACCGCGCGCGCGGGACAGCGCCAGGCTCGTCTCGAAGTGCTCGCGCGCCTCCGGGCCGCCGCCGCGCTCACCGCCCAGGGCAGTCAGGGCGGTGCCGATCCAGGCGTGCCCCAGCGAGCGCAGCCACGGCCCGTCCGAGGCGTCCGGCAGCGCGGCCGCCAGCGGCAGGGCCCGGCGCAACCGCTGCACGGCGCTCGCGGCGTCGCCGCGGGCCAGGGCGGTGATGCCCGTGCCGGCGACGGCGTGCGCCAGGGCGTGGTGGTCGCCGGTCCGCGCGGCCAGGGCGTGCGCGCGCTCCCAGACCTCCTCGGCGCGCTGGTGCTCCCCCTGCGCGAACAGCATCGCGCCGAGGGCGAGGTCGACGCGGGTGCGCACCCGCGGGGACGTCCCGGGCAGGTCCAGCGCCGCCTCGCAGGCGCGCCGGCCCACGGCCAGGTGCCCGTGCATCCACCAGAACAACCACATCGCCCACACCAGACGGCCGGCGGTCTCGCCGTCCCCGGCGGCGCAGGAGGCGTCCACCGCGGCCAGCAGGTTGGCGTGCTCGCGCTCCACGCGCCGCAGCCAGCCCACCTGGGCGTCGCGCTGGTAGCCGCCCTGGGCCTCCTCGGCCAGGGCCAGGTGGGCGGCGGCGTGGGCGGCCTGGGCCTGCGCGCGCTCGGCGTCGCCCAGCAGCCGCTGCGCGTGCTGCCGGGTGGGTTCCAGCATCGAGAAGCGGGCGCCGTCGTCGCCGTGCTCGACCCGCACGAGGGACTGCTCCACGAGGGCCTCCAGCAGCGGCAGCACCGCCGGGCCCTCCACGGCCTCCAGCACCGGCAGCGTCCAGCCGCCGCTGAAGACGCCCAGGCGGCGGAACAGCCCCCGGGCGGGCGCGTCCAGCAGGCCGCAGCTCCAGTCCAGGGTGGCCTGCATGGTGCGCTGGCGCTCCGGCAGGTCCCGGCGCCCGCCGGACAGGGCCTCGTCCAGGCGGGCGAGCAGGTCGCGGGGCCCGAGCACCCGCACCCGGGCGGCGGCCAGCTCCAGCGCCAGCGGGATGCCGGCCAGGGCGGTGCAGACGTCGGCGACGACGCGCACCTCGCCCTCGTCGAGCCGGAACCCCGGCACGACGTCGCGCGCCCGGTCGCAGAACAGCGTGACGGCCGCCGAGGACAGCACCTCGCCCGCCGGGGCGCCGGCCGCCGGCAGGGCCAGCGGTTCCACGCGGTGCTCCACCTCCCCCGCCACCCGCAGCGGCGCGCGGCTCGTCGCCACGACGACCAGGTGCGGGCAGCTGCGCACCAGCTCGGCCACGTCGACCGCGGCGTCCAGCAGGTGCTCGAGGTTGTCGAGCACGAGCAGCAGGCGCAGGGGGTGCAGGTGGGCGGCGACGGCGTCGCGCGCGCCGGGCCCCTCCACCGCGCCCAGGCCGAGGGCGCGGGCGACGGCGGGCACGACGGCGGTGGCGTCGTCGAGGGTCGCCAGCGGCACCAGGACGGCGCCGTCCGCGAACCGGGCGTCGGCCCGGCCGGTGGCCTCGCGCGCGGCGGCCAGGGCGAGGCGGGTCTTGCCCACCCCGCCGGTGCCGGTCAGCGTCACCAGACGGGCGCCGCCGTCGAGGAGCCGGTGCAGCCGGGCCAGGTCGTCGTCGCGCCCCAGCAGCGGGGTGGGCGGGGTGGGCAGCGCCGGGCGGCGGCTCGCGGGGGCGGCGGCCGGTGGGCCGGTGCCCGCGGTGGGGGCCGGCGCCGCCGGCACGGGCGCGTCCAGCTCGGGGTCCTGGCGCAGGACCAGCTCGTGCAGCCGCCGCAGCTGCGGGCCGGGGTCCACGCCGAGCGCGTCGGCGAGCAGGCGGCGCCCCTCCTCGTAGCAGCGCAGGGCGTCGGCCTGCCGGTCGGCGCGGTACAGGGCCAGCACGAGCGCGGCCCGCAGCCCCTCGCGGAACGGTTCGGCCGCCACCAGCGCGGGCAACCGGCCGGCGACCTGCCGGTGGCGCCCGAGCGCCAGGTCGAGCTCGGCGGCGAGCTCCTCGGCCTCCAGCCGCTGCTCGTGCAGCCGCGCGGCCTCGGCGCGGGCGAAGCCCGCCGGCACGTCCGCGTACGCCGGTCCCCGCCACAGCGACAGGGCGCGCGCCACGTCCTCGCGGCCCGCGGCCGGGTCGGTGCGGCCGCGGGCGAGGGCGAGCAGGCGGCGGAACTCCTCGGCGTCCAGCTCTGCCGCCCCCAGCACCAGCTGGTACCCGGGGGCGCGGGTGCGCAGGACCTGCCAGCCGGAGGGCGGCCGCTGCGGTTCCAGTCGGCGGCGCAGCCGGGAGACGTAGCTGTGCACGGTGGAGGCGCCGGCGTCCAGGCCGCCGTCCTCCCACAGGCGGTCGGCGAGGGTGTCGGCCGCCACCACGCGACCGGCGTCGACGGCGAGGGCGGCCAGCAGGGTGCGCAGGGCACCGCCCAGCGGTGCGGTTCCCGCGGGGGTGACCACCTCGAGGGGGCCGAGCACCCGCACTTCGAGCGCCGTCGTCACGCGCTCAGGGTAGGTGGCGCGCGGGCCGGCGGTGGGCAGACGGCTGCAAGCGCCCTGCAAGGGCCCGGGTGCAGGCTGGTGCAGCCGGCACCGGGAGGGGCTGTGGGGCGGGCGGACCGGGGGGTCCGCCCGCCCCGGCCGGCGTCAGCGCTCGCGCAGGGCGCCGTCGGCGCCGCGGTCCTCGCGCACGGCGGCGTCCACCACCCGCGCGAGGGACCGCGCCCGGGCGTCGGCGGGCAGGTCGTCCAGGAGGACGACCCCGCCGTCGGGACCGGTCAGCGGCATCTTCCAGTTCGGGTGCTCCAGGGCGGTGCCCGGCTGGTTCTGCGTGCGGCGGTCCCCGACCGCGTCGACGAGGGAGACGCCGATCATGAGCGAGGGGGCCAGGGCGAGGTAGCGGTGCAGCGCCTCCACGGTCTCCTGCTCCCCGGCCCCCTCCGCCAGCAGGCCCCGCTCGCGCACCAGGCCCAGGATGCGGTCCTGCTCGGCCTGGTCGCGGCGGCGCTCCTCCTCGACGGGGCGGGTCAGCAGCCCGAGCCGGTCGCGCAGGGCGACGTGCTCCTGCGCCAGGTACCCGGCGGTGGGCGGCAGGTCGTGCACGGTGACGCTGGCCAGCGCCAGCTCGCGGTAGTCCTCCGGCGGGCGGGGCTCGGCGCCGTCGTACTCGAACCACAGCACGGCGCTGCCCAGGACACCGCGCTCGGCGAGGTACTCGCGCACCCACGGCTCGACGGTGCCGAGGTCCTCGCCGACGACGACGGCCCCGGCGCGGTGGGCCTCCAGGGCGAGGATCCCGATGAGCGCCTCGTGGTCCAGGCGCACGTAGGTGCCCTCGGAGGCGGGCGCCCCCGCCGGGATCCACCACAGCCGGAACAGGCCCAGGACGTGGTCGACGCGCAGTCCGCCGGCGTGCCGCAGGATCGTGCGGACCATGTCGCGGAACGGCGCGTACGCCTGCTCGGCGAGCCGGTCGGGGCGCCAGGGGGGCTGGCTCCAGTCCTGGCCCTGCTGGTTGAAGGCGTCCGGCGGGGCGCCGACGGTGACGCCGTGGGCGAGGGCGTCGCCCAGCGACCACACGTCCGCGCCGTCGGGGTGCACGCCGACGGCGAGGTCGTGGACGATGCCGGGCCCGGTGCCGGCCGCGGTCGCCAGGTCCTGGGCGGTGCGCAGCTGCTCGTCGCACTGCCACTGCAGCCAGCGGTGGAAGTCGATCCGCTCGGCGAGCCCGTCCAGGGCGCCGGAGGCGGCGGCCCGCTCGGGGCTGGAGACCTCCTGCGGCCACTGCGCGACGGGCGGCCCGTGGCGCTCGGCGAGGGCGCACCAGGTGGCGAAGTCGCTCAGACCGGGGTCCTCGTCGGCGACGTAGCGGCGGAAGGCGGTCTCGCGGGCGGGGGTGCGCCCCTGCCGGAAGACGATCTCCAGCGCCTCCCGCTTGGCGGCCCACACCGCGTCGCGGTCGATCTCGCCGGGGTCGGTGTTCGAGGGGCGGCACCTGCTGGCCAGGCGCTCCACGGCGGCGCGGTCGGCGGGCGCCAGGTAGGCGACCTCCCGCACGTCCTCCACGCGCAGGTACACCGGGTTGACGAAGCGCCGCGTGGTCGGCAGGTACGGGGAGGCCTCCATGGGCGGCACCGGTGAGGCGGCGGCCAGCGGGTTGACCAGGACCCACCCGGCGCCCTGCTCCGCGGCGTACGAGGACAGCTCCCCCAGGTCCGCGAGGTCGCCGATGCCCCACGAGCGCGAGGAGCGCACCGAGTACAGCTGCGTCTGGTAGCCCCAGCTGCGCCCGCTCTGCAGCGCCGGGGGCAGCTCCAGGACGTCGGGGGTGACGACGAGGGGGCAGGTGGCGTCCCCGGAGGGGGTGTGCGCGCGCAGCACGTGCCACCCCAGGGGCAGGTCGTCGGGGACCTCGAAGGTGGCGCGGCCGGTGAGCCTGCCGTCCACGCGCACCGGGTCGACCCAGCGGTCCACCTGGCGCAGCGCCGCCCAGCCGCCGTCCTCCAGCTGCACGACCAGCTCGACGGGGTCGCCGTGCGGGACGTGCACGGGGACCTGGTGGGCGCGCCCCTCCCGGGCCACGACGACCGGCGGCAGGGTGCGCCGCCACGGCCGCAGCTTCACCTCGTGCAGCGCGTCGTCGAGCGCCGCGGGGCTCGACACGTCCAGGCCCATGGCGGTGAGCACCGCCTCGACCGTGGAGCGGCGGACGGCGCTCTCCCGGCCCTGCCAGTCGGTGAAGCGGGTGGCGACGCCGCAGGCGGCGGCCAGCTCCAGCAGCTGGGGGGCGGGGCGGTCCTCGGGGACGGCGCTCGGGGTCTGGGACGGCACGGCGCCGACTCTGCCACGGGGCGTGCCTCCCGGCCCGTCCACACGCTCCCCGCCGCGGGTCCACCCCGCTCGTCCACGCGGCACCGGCGCGGCGCGGTGCCCGCGGTGCCTAGGGTGGACGCCCATGAGCACCCCCGCGGCCGGCCCGTCGAGCACCCCCGGCAGCGTCCCGCCCGCTCCGCGCCTGGACCTCGTGGAGGAGCTGCACGGCGTGGCCGTGGCGGACCCGTACCGGTGGCTGGAGGACCCCGCCGACCCGCGCACCCGCGAGTGGTCGGCGTGGCAGGACGAGGCGTGGGAGCGCTTCGCGGCCGCGCTGCCCGGCCGCGAGCGCGTGGAGCGGCGGGTGCGGGAGCTGCTGTCGACCGGCGCGGTGGGCTCCCCGGTGCACCGGGGCGAGCGGGTGTTCCGCAGCCGCCGCGACCCCGGGGCCGAGCACGCGGTGCTGCGGGTGACCGACGCCCCCGGGGCGCCGGAGCGGGTGCTGGTGGACCCGGTGGCCCTGGACCCCTCCGGCACCACGACCCTGGACTCCTGGCGGCCCAGCGTCGAGGGCGACCTGCTGGCGTACCAGGTCTCCGAGGGCGGCAGCGAGGAGAGCGTCCTGCGGGTGCTGGACGTCGCCACCGGCGAGGTCGTGGACGGGCCGCTGGACCGCGCCCGCTACTCCCCCGTCGCCTGGCTGCCCGCCCGCGAGGGCGGACCGCGGGCCTTCTACTACGTGCGCCGCCTGCCGCCGGAGGCGGTGCCGCAGGCCGAGCGCCAGTACCACCGGCGCGTCTACCTGCACCGGGTGGGCACCGACCCCGCCACCGACGTCGAGGTGTTCGGCGCCGGGATGTCGATGACGAACTACTACGGGGTGTGGACCTCCCGGGACGGGCGCTGGCTGGTGGTCAGCGCCTCGGACGGCACCGCGCCGCGCGACGACGTGTGGATCGCCGACCTGTCCACCTCGGGGCCGCAGGCACCGGTGCTGCGGGAGGTCGTCACCGGCCGCGACGCGCGCACCAGCGCGTGGGTCGGCCGGGACGGGCGCCTGTACCTGCTCACCGACCTGGACGCCCCGCGCGGGCGGCTGGCGGTGGCCGACCCGGCGGACCCCGGCGTGCAGAACTGGCGCGACCTGCTGCCGCAGGCGCCGGACGCCCTGCTGGAGGACGTCGCCGTCCTGGACGGCCCGGAGCTGGACGCACCGCTGCTGGTGGCCGGCTGGACCCGGCACGCCGTCTCGTCCCTGACGGTGCACGACCTGGCGACGGGCCGGCAGCGGGCGGGCGCGGCGGGCGCGATCGAGCTGCCGGGTGCGGGCTCGGTGGGCGGTCTGGTGACCCGACCGGACGGCGGGCACGAGGTGTGGTTCGGCTACACGGACACCACCACCCCCGCGCACGTGCACCGCTGGGACGCCCGCGACGGCTCGCTGACCCTGGACGCGGCCCCGCCCGGCGCGGTGGCCGTGCCCCCGGTGACCAGCCGGCTGCTGGAGTACCGCGGCGACGACGGCACCACGGTGCGGCTGCAGCTGACGGTGCGCACCGACGCCCTCGACGAGGACGGCCGCCCCCGCTCGCCCGCCCCGGCGATCCTGTACGGGTACGGCGGCTTCGGCATCAGCCTGTCCCCGCACTACGCCCCCGACGCCCTGGCCTGGGTGGAGGCCGGCGGCGTGCACGCCGTGGCCAACCTGCGCGGCGGCGGCGAGGAGGGCGAGGACTGGCACCGCGCCGGGATGCGCGAGCACAAGCAGAACGTCTTCGACGACTTCCACGCCGCCGCCCGCTTCCTCGTCGAGCAGGGCTGGACGACGCACGCGCAGCTGTGCGTGCACGGCGGTTCCAACGGCGGCCTGCTCGTGGGCGCGGCGCTGACCCAGCAGCCGCACCTGTTCGCCGCGGTGGTGTGCTCGGCCCCGCTGCTGGACATGGTGCGCTACGAGCAGCACGGGCTGGGCGCCACGTGGAACGACGAGTACGGCTCGGCGGCCGTGGCGGAGGAGTTCGGCTGGCTGCTGTCGTACTCGCCGTACCACCGCGTCGTGGAGGGCACGCCGTACCCGGCGGTGCTGTTCACCGTGTTCGACGGCGACTCCCGGGTGGACCCGCTGCACGCGCGCAAGCTGTGCGCCGCCCTGCAGCACGCCACCTCCTCCTCCCGGCCCGTGCTGCTGCGCCGGGAGGGTGACGTCGGGCACGGCTCCCGCTCCGTCTCGCGCAGCGCGGGCCTGGTGCGCGACACCCTGGCGTTCGCCGCGGCCGCCACCGGCCTCGACCTGGGCTGAAGCTCCCCGCACCACCGCCACCCGGAAACCCCGCTGGAAGGAACCCGAAGACCCTGTGAACGACGCCCTGTCCGCCGTGCTGGGAACCGACACCGCCGAAGCCACCGAGGCCGCGTCCGAGACGGCCGGCAAGGTCGCGCAGTTCCTGCTCGACGAGCCCCTGAAGATCCTCATCGTCCTGGTCGTGTGCTTCGTGGCGCGCTACCTGCTGCTGCGGCTCATCAGCCGGGTCGCCACCGGCATCGCCACCGGCGCCAGCCGCCTCGGCGGGCGCGGCACCGCCAAGCGGCACGGGCTGCTGGAGTCCTCCCCGCTGCTCAACGAGCGCCGCGAGCAGCGCGCCGGGACCATCGCCTCCGTCCTCAAGAGCGCCACCACGCTGGTGCTCGGCATCGCCGCGGTGATGTCCGTCCTGGACATCGTGGGCGTGTCCATCGCCCCGTTCCTGGCCTCCGCCGGGATCGCCGGCGTCGCCATCGGCTTCGGCGCCCAGGCGCTCGTCAAGGACTTCCTGTCCGGGTTCTTCATGCTCGCCGAGGACCAGTACGGCGTCGGCGACGTCGTCGACCTCGGCGACGCCTCCGGCACCGTGGAAGCGGTGGGCCTGCGGGTGACGAGGCTGCGCGACGTGCAGGGCACCGTCTGGTACGTGCGCAACGGCGAGATCATCCGCGTCGGCAACCAGAGCCAGGGCTGGGCGCGCGCCGTGCTGGACGTCTCCGTCGCCTACGGCGAGGACGTCGCGAACGTGCAGGAGGTCCTGCAGCGCGTCGGCGACGCGCTCGCCGCCGAGGAGGACTGGAAGCCGCTCGTGCTGGAGCGCCCCGAGGTGTGGGGCGTGGAGCAGATGGCCGCCGACGCCATCGTGCTGCGCCTGGTGGTCAAGACGGCACCGCTGCAGCAGTGGGCGGTGCAGCGCGAGCTGCGCCGGCGCATCAAGGCGGTCTTCGACGCCGAGGGCATCGAGTTCCCCTTCCCGCAGCGCACGGTGTGGTTGCGCAACGAGGACGCCCGCCCGCAGCCGCCGAAGCAGCAGCGCAGGCCGGGGAGCGAGGTCGACGCCGTCTCGGCAGCGGGCTCGCACCCGCCGCCGCGCAGCGAGGCGGACGTGTCCGCGGAGACGACGGCGGACGTGGACCCGGAGTCGGTGCGGCGGGGGTCCTGAACTTCGGGGGCCGGTTCGCGCTCGGGGTCGGGTTCTCGCCCGGGAGGTGGGGTGCTCTCGTGCCGGGCTCTCCGCCCGCTGCCGGGTGCACCTGCGCACCCGAGTGCGTGTGGCTGGCTCCGGACGCCCGGCGACGAGAGCACCCCACCTCCCTCCACCCTCACCACCGCGCGGGACCGGCGAGCACCGCTGCACCGCAGCGCGACGAGGGTGGCGGCGGGTGCGGAGGCCGGCGTCCGGAGCCCGCCCGGCGCACCCGGGCGAGGTGGTGCACCCGGCAGCGGGCGGAGAGCCGGCCGCAGCACCCGCCGACGCCCGCACCCGGGTGACCACGCAGCCGCACCGAGGCGACCCCCGAACGGGACCGGCTCGCCGAGCGGGCACCCCGCACCCACACTGACGGCGTGTACGACGACACTCCCCCCACGTCCGACTCGCCGCAGGCCGCGCACGAGGTCGGGGACGGCGCCGGCCGGCTGGCCCTGGTGACCGGCGTCAGCGGTTACATCGGCGGCCGGCTGGTCCCCGAGCTGCTGGCGGCGGGGTTCCGGGTGCGGGCGGTGGCGCGGCGGCCGGAGGTGCTGCGGGACCGCCCGTGGATCGGGGACGTGGAGGTGGTGCGCGCCGATGCCTCCGAGGCCGAGGCGATCGCCGAGGCGCTGCGCGGGGTGGACGTCGCCTACTACCTGATCCACGCCATGAGCGGCGGCGGGTCGTTCTCCGCGAAGGACCGCCGCACCGCCCGCACGTTCGCGCGCGCCGCCGCCGCGCAGGGGGTGGGCCGGGTCGTGTACCTGGGGGGCCTGTACCCGGAGGACGAGGAGCTGTCGACGCACCTGGAGTCGCGGCGGGAGGTCGGGGAGATCCTGCTGGACTCCCCCGTGCCGACGACGGTGCTGCGCGCGGCCGTGATCCTGGGCTCGGGGTCGGCGAGCTTCGAGATGATGCGCTACCTGACCGAGCGGCTGCCGGCGATGGTGTGCCCGAAGTGGGTGAGCAACCGCATCCAGCCCATCGCGGTGCGCGACGTGCTGCGGTACCTGGTGGGATCGGCGGACATGCCGCCGGACGTGAACCGGGCCTTCGACATCGGCGGCCCGGACGTGCTGACGTACCTGGACATGATGCGCGGCTACGCCGAGGTGGCGGGGCTGCCGAAGCGGCGCGTGCTGCCGGTGGAGGTGATGTCCCCGCGCCTGTCCAGCCACTGGGTGGGCGTGGTGACGCCGGTGCCCAAGCAGATCGCCCGGCCGCTGGTGGAGAGCCTCGTGCACGAGGTCGTGTGCAAGGAGCACGACATCGCCCGGTTCGTGCCCGACCCGCCCGAGGGCCTGCTGGGCTTCCGCGAGGCGGTGCGGCTGGCGCTGCAGCGGGTGCAGGAGGCGAACGTCGCCACCCGGTGGAGCTCGGCGGCCCTGCCCGGCGCCCCCAGCGACCCGCTGCCCTCGGACCCGGACTGGGCCGGCGGCAACCTGTACGTGGACGAGCGCACCATCGTGGTCGACGCCCCCGCGCACGTGCTGTGGCGGGTGCTGGAGGGCATCGGCGGGGACCAGGGCTGGTACTCGTGGCCGATGGCGTGGGCGGTGCGCGGGCTGATGGACCGCTTCTCCGGCGGCCCGGGGCTGCGCCGCGGCCGTCGCGACCCGCACCACCTCATGGTGGGCGACGCGGTGGACTGGTGGCGCGTGGAGGAGCGCGAGGAGGACCGCCTGCTGCGGCTGCGGGCGGAGATGCGCCTGCCGGGCCTGGCGTGGCTGGACCTGCGGGTGGAGGCGGACCCGGTGGGGCGCACCCTGTTCCGGCAGCGCGCCCTGTTCCACCCCAAGGGCCTGGCCGGTCAGGCGTACTGGGCGGCGATCAGCCCGTTCCACGACGTCGTCTTCGGCGGGATGCAGCGCAACGTGAAGGAGGCCGCGGAGGCCGCGGCCCGTCGGGCGCCGGCAGGGGCGACACTGGTGCGGTGAGCCCCGACCTGCCCCTCGTCCGACCGCAGAACCTCATCGGCCGCAAGCCCGCCGGCCCCGACGGCGGCACCGTCAGCTTCTACGAGGAGGTCGGCGGCCACGACACGTTCGTGCGCCTGGTGGACGTCTTCTACGACGGCGTGGCCGCCGACGAGGGCCTGCGCCCCATGTACCCCGAGGAGGACCTCGGCCCCGCCAAGGAGCGGCTGCGGATGTTCCTCGAGCAGTACTGGGGCGGGCCCACCACCTACTCCGAGCAGCGCGGGCACCCGCGGCTGCGGATGCGGCACGCCTCCTTCAAGGTCAACCCCGACGCCCGCGACCGCTGGCTGACGCACATGCGCGCCGCCGTGGACTCCCTGGGCCTGCCGCCGGCGCAGCAGGGCCTGCTGTGGGACTACCTGGAGCGGGCGGCGCACAGCATGCTCAACACGTTCGACGACTGATCTCGCAGCTCGCACGGGTTCGTGCCCGGGTTCGCGCCCGGGTGGCGGGGAACTCCTCCGCCGGGCTCTCCGCCCGCTACCGGCCCACCACCCGCCGCTCGCGAGCTCAGGCCCGGGGCACGGCGAGGCTGAGGGCGACGTCGCCGTGCGGGTCGGTCCACCAGCGCGCCAGGTCCAGCCCGGCGGCGTCCAGCTCGGCAGTGACGCTCTCGCGGCGGAACTTGCTGGACACCTCGGTGCGCACCTCCTCGCCCGCGGCGAACTCGACGGTGAGGTCCAGGGCGGTCACGTGGACCGTCACCGCGCGGCGGGCGCGCAGGCGCATCTCGATGCGCTCGTGCTCGGGGACCCACACGGCGACGTGGTCGAAGTCGTCCGGGTCGGCGTCGGCGCCCAGTTCGCGGCGCAGGACGTGGATCACGTTCTTGTTGAACTCCGCGGTGACGCCGGTGGAGTCGTCGTAGGCGGCGAGCAGGCGGTCGGTGTCCTTGACGAGGTCGGTGCCCAGCAGGAGGGCGTCGCCGGGGACGAGGGTGGCGGCGAGGTCGCGCAGGAACCGGGCGCGGGGGCCGGGTTCGAGGTTGCCGATGGTGGAGCCGAGGAACGCCACGAGGCGCCGGCCGCCGCGCGGCAGCCGGTCCAGGTGGTGCTCGAAGTCGCCGACCACCGCGTGCACGGCGAGACCGGGGTGCTCGGCGGCGACGGCGGTACCCGCTTCGCCGAGCACGACGCCGTCGACGTCGAAGGGCACGAACCGGCGCAGCGTGCCGGCGCCGGCGAGGGCCGCCAGCAGCAGGCGGGTCTTCTCGCTGGTCCCGCTGCCCAGTTCCACGAGGGTGTCGGCGCCGGTGGCGGCGGCCACCTCGCCGGCGACCAGGTCGAGCAGCTCGCGCTCGCGGCGGGTGGGGTAGTACTCCGGCAGCCTGGTGATCTCGTCGAACAGCCGGCTGCCGCGCTCGTCGTAGAACCACTTCGGGGGCAGGGTCTTCGGCGTGCTCGTCAATCCCGCGCGCACGTCGTGGCGCAGGGCCGCAGCGAGGACGTCGGGTGTGAGGTGCCGCTCGACGACGAGGGGCAGCGCGTCGGTGGCGGGGGTGGTGCTCACGGGGCCTCCAGCCGGGTCAGCTCGACGCCGTCCGGCGTCACGGTCACGAGGGTTCGGTCGGGGACGTCGCACCAGGCGGGGTCGTCGTCGAAGGGTTCGCTGGCGAGCACGACCCCGTCGGGGGTGCGCAGGACGCTGAGGGTGTCGCCCCAGGCGGTGGCGAGCAACCGCTCGCCGTCGGTGGCCAGGACGTTGAGGCGGGCGGCCGGGTCGGCGGCGCCGGCGGCGGCGATCCGCTCGGCCAGTTCCTCCGGTGCGGCGAGCAGGTGCGCGGCGAGCACGGCGCTGTCGCACACGGACTCCGCGGCGGGCCACGCCTCAGCGGGCAGGACGGCGCGGTCCACGACGCCGTTGTGGGAGAGCATCCAGCGCCCGCGCGCGAACGGCGCGCAGGCGCTCTCGTCACCCGGCATCCCGACGGTGGCGCTGCGCACGGCGGCGAGCACGCACCCGGAGGCGACGTGCGGGGCGACCGAGGCCAGGGACGCCTCCGCCCACACCGGCCGCGAGGAGCGCCAGCGGGCGGGTTCGGGCCGGGCGGGGCTGTACCAGCCCACGCCCCAGCCGTCGGCGTTGACGGTGCCGTGGGCCTGCCGGCGCGGTTCCCAGCTCTGCCGCAGCAAGCCGTGCTCGGGCTCCAGCAGCAGTTCCGCCAGGGTGCGGGGTGCGCCGAGCCAGGCGACGTGCCGGCACACTCAGGCGTCCCACGCCAGGCGCACGCCGGTGAAGACCTGCCGCCTGATCGGGTGGTCCCAGTTGCGGAACGACGGGCGCACCGCACCGGCGGCCGTGGCCCACGCGCCGCCGCGCAGAACCCGGTGGTCCCCGCCGAAGAACGGTGCGGAGTAGCTGTCGTAGAGCATCGGGGAGAAACCCGGCCACGGGGTGAACGCGGAACTCGTCCACTCCCACACGTCGCCGATCATCTGCTCGACCCCGTACGCCGAGGCGCCCGCCGGGTAGGCGCCGACCTGGGCGGGACCGAGCGCGGTGCCGCCCAGGTTGGCCCGCTGCGCCGTGGCGGGGTCGTCCCCCCACGGCCAGCGGCGCCGCCGGCCGGTGGCGGGGTCCCACGCGCACGCCTTCTCCCACTCCACCTCGGTGGGCAACCGGGCCCCCGCCCAGCGGGCGTACGCCTGCGCCTCGTGGAAGTCGACGTGCTGCACGGGTTCGGCGGGGTCGACGGTGCGCACCACCCCGAAACGGCGCTGCGTCCACCACCCGGCGCCGTCGGGTTCCCACGTCATGGGCGCGCGCAGCCCCTGCGCGGTGCGGTGCGCCCAGCCGGTGGTGCTCCACAGCCGCGGGTCGTCGTAGCCGCCGGCGTCGACGAACTGCGCCCACTCGCCGTTGCTGACGGGGACGCGCCCGATGCGGAACGCGGGCAGGTGCACCTCGTGCTGGGGCAGTTCGTTGTCGAGCGCCCAGGGTTCGGCGACCGGGTCGGCGCCGAGCAGGAACGGGCCGGCGGGCACGAGCACCGCCTCGGCGGGCACGGGCCGGCCTGGCGGGGTGGGTGTGGCCGTCAGCAGGGGTGCACCGGTGCGCAGGCCGTGCGTGGCGAGCATCGTCTCGTCGTGCTGGAACTCGTGCTGGGCCACCATCCCCGCGGTGGAGTGCGCGTCGTCGGGGTGCGCGCGCTCCAGGGCGTCCAGGACGCGCCCGCGGACCTCGGCCAGCGCCCGGCGGGAGGCGGTCGCGTCCAGCAGCGGCAGTTGCGTGCGGGTGGCGCGGGGGTGCTCGAACGCGTCGTACAGGCACGCGATCGCCGGGTGGAAGACGGGCTCGCGGTCGGGGTCGGCGGCCTGCAGCAGCCACTGCTCCTCCTGCTGGCCGACGTGCGCGAGGTCCCACACGAGCGGGCTCATCAGCGGCGAGTGCTGAGCGGTCAGCTCGGCGTCGTCGGCGTCGGTGAGGGCCAGGGTGGCGCGCCGGGCGGACTCCAGGGCGGCCACGGCCGCCTCCAGCCCGGCGGCGCCCGTGGCGCCGTGCTCGGTGCTCGTCGGGGTGCTCATCGCAGTTCCTCCGCGGTCAGGCAGCCGGTGGGCCCGTCGCGACGGACCCGGTCCAGGACGAGGTCGGCCGGGTGGTGCCCGGCGTCGAGGAGCTCGGCCCACGCCTCCACGCAGCCGCGCAGCGCGTCGGGCACGGCGGGCAGGGCGGCGTCGAGGAGGCCGCGGGCGGCGCGGGCGGTGTCGCACCCGCACGCGTCGACGACGGCGGCGGCGGCGTCGGCGGCGCGCTCGTCGTCGACGACCGCTGCGACCACCGCGGCCAGCCCGGGCCACCAGGCGGCGGGCACGGCGTCCAGGACGCGCACCTCCAGGAAACCGCGCAGCCGCACCGGCGGCCACAGGGTGCTCAGGTGCAGGTCGACGTCGGCGGCGGTGGGTCGGCGGCCGTGCAGCAGCCGTCGCCCGCTCGCCCAGTCGGCGAGGGTCACCGGCTCCAGCACGGGGCGGCAGGGGCTCTGCGGTGCGTCGCGCACGAGCATCACGGGGGCGGCGAGGGCGAACGCCGCCCACTCCCCCGCCGGGTCGGGCCCACCGGTGCTGTCGGCGGGGCGGGTGCAGCGGCCCGGTTCGAGCCGGCGCCACACGCCCTGGCGGGTGGAGCGGGTGCCGTCGGTGCGACCGGCGAGCAGGGGGCTGCACGCACCGAGGGCGGCCAGGGCGGGCAGCAGCCGGTGCACGTGCTCCAGGCGCTGCGGCCACCGGTGGGCCGGGCCCGCGTCGAGGTTCACCTGCAGCGACGCGGTGGAGCACATCATCGCGGCGCCGTCGACGGCGTGGCCGAGGGCCGCGAAGTGCCGCTCCATCGCCGTGTAGCGCGAGCCCGGGTTGACGCGCCCGGGCTCGCGCACGAGGTCGGTGCCGGTGCTCAGCAGTGCGATGCCGTCGGCGGCGAGGACCGCGTCGACGTGCGCGGCGTCTCGGCGCAGCACCTCGGCGGCGGCGACGACGCCGGGCAGCGGGGGGCTGGACAGCTCCACCTGACCACCGGGTTCGAGGGTGACGCGGCACCCGGCGGGCGGTGCGGCACCCCGCAGCGCACCCGTGAGGCGGTCCCACGGCACGCGGCGCAGCGGTGCGCGCAGGTCGACGGCGTGCCGTTCGAGCTCCAGGCCGACGGTCCCGACGGTGCCGGCGCGCAGGGCGCGGGCCGTGACGTGCTCGTGGACGGCGACGACGTCGAGGGGGGCGGTGAGCTCCCCGGCCACCTGCTCGACGGAGGACGGCGGAGACGGCACTGCTGTGGCCCCTTCCAGGTCCGGACCGGTTCCTGGCGGAACCGCGGGTCGGCGTGGGACCACCGAGGTGGCCTCGCCGGGAGCCTGGCACGCCCCCCGGGCCCCGGCAAGAGCCCCGCCCCCACCCTCCCCCACCCCCTGGGGGGGGGGGGGGGGGGGGGGGGGGGGGGGGGGGGGGGGGGGGGGGGGGGGGGGGGGGGGGGGGGGGGGGGGGGGGGGGGGGGGGGGGGGGG
>NZ_JBKBCT010000069.1:0-20250 GCF_050871525.1 Kineococcus auxinigenes
CGGGAGCGGGCAGGGGGCAGCGGGGGACGTGGGACGGGGGAGGGGCAGGGGGGTGGGGTCAGCGGCGGACGGTGCGGGCGCGGCGGGGCACGTCCGGGGCGGGCGTGTCGACGGGCGCGGGAGTGCTCACCGGCACCGGCACCGGGGTGGCGGCGGCGCGCACCGCGGCGGCCACGTCGAGCATCCCGGTGCCGTACCCGGCAGGCCACGACGGGCGCGGCGCGGCGCTCGTGCGCAGCAGCGCCTCGACCTGCCCCGGCGTCGCCGCGGGCGCCACCGAGCGCACCAGGGCGGCGGCCGCCGCGACCTGCGGGGCGGAGAAGGACGTGCCCGACACCGCGAAGTACTCGTGGCCCTGGCTGGCGGGGCCGCCGGCGGGCACGTCCTCGCCGGGGGCGCTGAGGTCCACCGCGTCGTTGTGCTGCGCCCACGGCGCGGCACCTCCGCCGACGGCCGAGGCGGACACCGAGACGACGCCCGGGTAGGAGGCCGGGTACTCCACCGGGTTGCCCCGGTCCCCGGTGTTGCCCGCGGCGGCGGCGACGACCACTCCCTTGCGCAGGGCGTAGTCCACCGCGTCGGCGGTGACCGTGCTGTACGTCTCCCCGCCCAGGGACAGGTTGACGACGTCGGCGCCGTGGTCGGCCGCCCACACGATGCCCTGCGCGACGGCGGCGCCCGAGCACCCCTGCGGGGTGCACACGCGCACGGGCAGCACGTCGACGTCCGGGGCGACACCCGCGGCGCCGATGCCGTTGTCGAGCGCACCGGCCGCGACCGTGGCGACCTGCGTGCCGTGCGTGCCGATGTCGGTGCCGGTGGCGAAGTCCGCGCCCGGCAGCACCCGCCCGGTCAGGTCGGGGGCGGTGGGGTCCACGCCGCTGTCCAGGACGGCGACGGTGATCCCCTCGCCGGTGGTGGTCGCCCAGGCGGCCGGTGCGCCGATCTCCGACAGGTGCGTGGCGTAGTGCAGGAAGGGGTCGGTCGCCAGGGTCCCGCCGCCGGTCAGGGGTTCGGTCGCGAGCTCGACCGGGCCGGGCGTCAGCCGGTACGTCGTGCGCGGGGCCGCGGAGGACACCGAGTCCTGCGCCTCCAGGCGGTCGGCCAGGCGCTGCGCGGCGGCCGCGTCCGGGGCGGTGACGGTCTCCAGGACGAGGCGGTCGCCGACGTGGCGCAGCAGGTCGACGGCGACCTCGCCGCCCGCCGGTGCGGCGGAGGCGGGCAGGGGCGCGCACGGCAGTGCCACGAGGGCGAAGCCGAGGGCGACGACGGCGCGGCGTCGCGCGGGGCGGGGTTCGGGCACGACGGCTCCCTGCTCGTGGGGGTGGTTCCGGAGGGGCATCGGCACGGTCGGCGCACGACTTGAGCGGATTCCTTGCCCGGTCGGGGGAGCGGCCGCTACGGTTCCCCTCGATACGCATCGACGACGAGCGTGGGAGAGGGGGCGACGTGGTCCGGGTCCCGACCAGCAAGGACGTGGCGCGCGTCGCCGGCGTCTCGCAGAGCACCGTCTCCTACGTGATGAGCGGCAAGCGGCCCATCTCGGAGAAGACTCGCCGGCTCGTCGAGGACGCGATCGCGCAGTTGACGTACCAGCCGAACGCGGGCGCGCGGGCGCTGGCCGGCCGGCGCACGAACGTCGTCGCGGCCGTCGTGCCGTTCCGCACGCCGCTCAGCGCGCACGGCCTGATGGCCTTCGTCGAGGAGATCGCGCTGGCCGCCCGCGCCCGCGACCACGACCTGCTCATCGTCACCGCGGACGAGGGTCCCGGTGCGCTGCAGCGGGTCTCAGGTCGGGCGCTGTGCGACGCGGTCGTCGTCATGGAGGTGCGCACCGACGACGAGCGGGCTGCGGTGGCCCGTTCGCTGGGGCGGCCCACCCTGTTCATCGGGGTCCCGCGGGACGCCGAGGGGCTGCACTGCATCGACTTCGACTTCGAGGGCGCGGCCCGCCTCCTCGTGGCGGAGCTGGCCGCGGCCGGCAACCACGAGGTGGCCGTGCTGGGCTGGGCCCCCGAGCTGGAGGAGCTGGGCATCAACTACGTGCCGAGGTTCCGGGCCGCGGCCGAGACCGCCGCCGCCGAGCACGGGGTGGCGCTGCGCTGGTGCGCGGTGCCGTCCGGGCACGGGGCGGTGGAGGAGTGCGTGGCGCAGGTGCTCGGCGCGCCGGGCGCTCCGCCGGGGCTGCTGGCCTCGACGGGCGCGCAGGCGGTGCTCAGCGCGCTGCTGCGCCGGGACCTGGTGCCCGGCCGCGACCTGGACCTGGTCGCGCTGTGCACCGACGCCGAGGCCGAGGCGCTCCCCGTCCCGCTGACGGCGGTCTCCCCGCAGCCGCGGGACGTCTCGCGGCAGGCGATGGAGTGGCTGTTCGCACTGCTCGAGGACCCCGGGAGCCCCGGCGAGCTGCGCCTGGTGCCCGCGGGGCTGACCCGCCGGCGTTCCGTCCGCACCGCCGGCTGACCACCACGACCGTTTCGACCACACCGCCGCACGACCGATGTCGATACGCATCGACGGAGGAGCACGACGAACCGCAGGACCCGCCGACAGCCCACGACGCCGTGGGTGTGAGGGAAGGAACGAGATGGCTCGACGAGGAACCGCACGTACCGGGCTGGCCGCCCTGCTGGCCGTGCCCCTGCTGCTGAGCGCCTGCGGCGGCGGGAGCGGCGGAGGAACCACCTCCGGCGACTCCGGCACCCTGCGCGTGCTGGACTACTACAACTCCGATCCCAACGCGACGCTGTGGAACGCCGCCATCGAGGCCTGCGGCACCGAGATCGGGGTGGAGATCGACCGCGAGGCCGTGCCCGGCGAGACCCTCATCCAGAAGGTGCTGCAGCAGAGCTCGTCCCGCACGCTGCCGGACGTCCTCATGCTCGACAACCCCGACGTGCAGCAGATCGCGGAGTCCGGCGCGCTGGCCCCGCTGGACGACCTGGGCGTCGACTCCACCGGCGTCGCCCCGGGCGTGCTGGAGGCCTCCACGTACGAGGGTCAGCTGTACGCCCTGCAGCCGGTCACCAACACGATCGCGCTGTTCTACAACAAGACG
Organism: Kineococcus auxinigenes; assembly: GCF_050871525.1. Classification (NCBI taxonomy): domain Bacteria; kingdom Bacillati; phylum Actinomycetota; class Actinomycetes; order Kineosporiales; family Kineosporiaceae; genus Kineococcus; species Kineococcus auxinigenes. Next base: position 3,056 of record NZ_JBKBCT010000069.1, read on the forward strand.
ATCCTCGAGCAGGCCGGGATCACCCCGCCCACCACGTGGGACGAGCTGAAGACGACCGCGGCGGCGCTGACCCAGGGCGACCAGTACGGGTTCGCCATGTCCAACATCAACACCTACGAGGGCACCTGGCAGTTCCTGCCGTTCATGTGGTCCAACGGCGGGGACGAGCGGGACATCGCCACGTCGGAGACGGCGGAGGCCCTGCAGCTGGTGAAGGACCTCATGGAGGCCGGCTCGCTCTCGCAGTCCTCGGTCACCTGGTCGCAGGCCGACGTCGCCGACCAGTTCTCCGCCGGCAACGCCGCCATGATGATCAACGGGCCGTGGAACTTCGGCACGCTGGACGCGGTCGAGGGCCTGGAGTACGGCATCGTGCCGATCCCGGCGCCCACCGCCGGCGGCGCCGTCGTCTCGCCGTTCGGCGGCGAGGCGTGGGCCGTGCCGCAGACCGGCGACGAGGAGAAGATGCAGAAGGCCGCCGACCTCGTGCAGTGCCTGAACAAGGACGAGACCCAGATCGAGGTCTCGGTCGCCACCGGCACCGTGCCCACCAAGCCGGAACTGGCCGACGAGGTCGTCGCGCAGAACCCGAACCTGGCCGCCTTCGCCGAGCAGGTGCCCGACCTGCGAGCCCGCACCGGCCAGCTCGGCCCGGAGTGGCCGGCCGCCGCCACGAAGATCTACACGGCGGTGCAGAACGCGCTCGTCGGCGGCATGACGCCCGAGGACGCCCTGCGGCAGGCGCAGGATGGCTGACGTCGCCACCCCGGGACGTGCGACCGGCGGGGTCACGACCCCGCCGGCCGCGCCTGCCGGGCGCCGGGGCCCCTCGGGCAAGCTGAAGGCCCGGCTGGTGGAGATCGCCTTCGTCGTGCCGGCGGTCGTCTACCTCCTGCTGTTCTTCGGCTACCCCGTCGTGAAGAACGTCGTCATGGGCTTCCAGGAGTACACGACGAGGACCTTCTTCACCGGTGAGGCGCCGTGGATCGGGCTGGAGAACTACCGCAACGTCTTCAGCAGCGCGATCTTCGACCAGGCCCTGCTGAACACGCTGCTCTTCACGGCCGGCTCGATCGCCGGGCAGTTCGTCCTCGGGCTGCTCATCGCGCTGTTCTTCCAGCGGAAGTTCCCGCTGTCGGGGGTGCTGCGCTCGCTGATCCTGCTGCCCTGGCTCATCCCCATGATCGCCGGGACGGCGGTCTGGCGGTGGATCCTCGACGCCGACAACGGCGCCCTCAACCGCATCCTCTCCGCGCTGCCGGGCGTCGACGTGAGCCCGAACTGGCTGACCAGCACGTCGCTGGCCCTCGTGGCCGTCATCGGCGTGAACATCTGGCTCGGCATCCCGTTCAACATGACGATCCTCTACGGCGGGCTGCAGGAGATCCCCGACGAGCTGTACGAGGCGGGCGCGCTCGACGGGGCCACCGGCTGGCGGGCGTTCCGGCACATCACCTGGCCGATGCTGCGGCCCGTGGTCACCGTGGTGCTCGTCCTGGGGGTCGTCTACACGCTGAAGGTCCTCGACGTGATCCTCGGCCTCACCAACGGCGGGCCCGCCAACTCCACGCAGACCATCGCCACGTTCTCGTACGACATGTCGTTCCGGCAGTTCGACTTCGGTGCGGGTGCGGCGCTCGGCAACATCCTGATCGTCATCTCGCTGATCTTCGCCGTCGTCTACCTGCGCGCGAACCGCCGCGCCGTGGACGAGTGAGGCGCGCGATGACCCGAACGGAAGGGGGGAGAACCCCGTGAGCACCGCAGTCCCCGCACCCGTCGCCGAGCGCAGCGCTCCGCGGCGCCGGGACCACGCCCGCGACAGGGCCCCGCGCCGGCCCGGCCACACGATCCTCGGGATCCTGATCCTGGCGTTCATGCTGTTCCCGCTGTACTGGATGGTCAACGTCTCGCTGCAGCCGGCCGGCAACGCCGTGGCGACCCCGTGGTTCCCCGTGGACCTCACCCTGCGCGGCTACAGCACCGCGATCGCCGAGCAGGGCGGGAACCTGGTGACGAGCCTGGTCATCAGCCTCGGCTCCGTGGTGTTCAGCCTGCTGATCGCCACACCCGCCGCCTACGCCATGGCCCACTTCAAGTTCGGCCGGTGGGCCACTGCCATCCTGTTCGGCATCCTCATCACCCAGATGGTCCCGGGCATCGTGGTCGCCAACGCCCTCTACAGCGCCTACACCGACCTGGGTCTGCTCAACACCGTCGGCGGGCTGATCCTGGCCGACTCCGCGGCAGGCATCCCGTTCTCGATCATCCTCATGCGCGCCTTCATGGGCGGCATCCCCAGCTCCATCATCGAGGCGGCCTACGTCGACGGTGCCGGGCACGTCCGCGCCTTCTTCTCCATCGTGCTGCCGATGAGCCGCAACGCCCTCATCACGTCGGGGTTGTTCACGTTCCTCTTCGCCTGGGGCGACTTCCTGTTCGCCCTGACCCTGACCACCACCGAGGACCTGCGCCCCATCACGCTCGGCCTCTACACCTACGTGGGCAGCTTCGTCGCCGACTGGTCGCCGATCATGGCCACGGCCGTGCTGTCCTCCCTGCCCGCCATCGCCCTGCTCGTGCTGGCCCAGCGGTACGTCGCCGCCGGCGTCACGGGCGGGGCCGTCAAGTCCTGAGGGACGACACCGAACCACCGCAGTCCCGAGGAGGACCAGTGAGCAACCCGATCCGCGTCACCGTCTGGGGCGAGAACCGCCACGAGCAGCTCGAGCCGGAGGTCGCGAAGCGCTACCCCGACGGCATGCACGGCGCCGTCGCGCAGGGCATCGAGGCCAACCTCGGCGAACGCGCCGTGGTGCGCACCGCCACCCTGGACGAGCCCGAGCACGGCCTGACCGAGGAGGTGCTGCGCGACACCGACGTCCTCACCTGGTGGGGCCACGCCGCGCACGGCGAGGTCTCCGACGAGGTCGCCGAGCGCGTGCAGCGCCACGTCCTGGAGGGCATGGGCCTGATCGTCCTGCACTCCGGGCACTGGTCGAAGGTGTTCACCCGGCTGATGGGCACCACCTGCACGCTGCGCTGGCGCGCCGAGCACGACCGCGAGCTGGTGTGGACGGTGGACCCCACCCACCCCATCGCCCAGGGGGTCCCGCACCCGCTGATCATCGACGAGGACGAGATGTACGGGGAGTTCTTCGACATCCCCACCCCCGACGAGCTCGTCTTCATCTCCTCCTTCTCCGGTGGGGAGGTGTTCCGCTCCGGCTGCACCTTCAAGCGCGGGCACGGGAAGATCTTCTACTTCCGCCCCGGAGACCAGGAGTACCCCACCTACTTCCACGACGGTGTCCGCAAGGTGATCTCCAACGCCGTCGAGTGGGCGGTCACCCTGCGCCCCGAGCGGGCGGTCCCCACGCTGCTGCGCTACGACACCGAGGACTTCTACAACGGCCACGGGTACCAGGGCGCGCTGCGCGCGGACGCCGAGGAGGGCGCGCAGTGAGCTCCGGGAGCGACGGCGCGCTGCGCGTCGTCCTCGTCGGCGCCGGCGGCATGGGCAGGGCGTGGTTGCGCACGGTCCTCGCCGACGACGAGGTGGCGCTGGCCGGCGTGGTCGACCTCGACCTGGACGTGGCCCGGGCGGCCGTGGTCGAGGCCGGTGTGCCGGACGTCCCGCTGGGCCGCGACGCCGTCGAGCTGGCCCGGGCCACCGGCGCGCACGCCGTCGTCAACGTCACGGTGCCGCGGGCGCACCACCCGGTGACCACGGCGGCGCTGTTCGCGGGGCTGCCGGTGCTGGGGGAGAAGCCGGTCGCCGAGGACGTCGCGCAGGCGCTGTCCCTGGTGGCGGCGGCCGAGGTCACCGGCCGGCTGTTCGTGGTCAGCCAGTCGCGCCGCTACAACGCCCACCTGCACGCCTTCCGCGAGCAGGCGCGCGTGCTGGGCGACCTGGGCGTCCTGACGACCGAGTTCTTCAAGGCGCCGCGCTTCGGCGGGTTCCGCGAGGAGATGGCGCACCCGCTGCTGCTCGACATGGCGATCCACCCCTTCGACACCGCGCGGTTCCTGCTGGGCGCCGAGCCGGTGTCGGTGTACTGCGAGGAGTTCAACCCCTCGTGGAGCTGGTACGCCGGGGACGCCGCGGCCAGCGCCGTGTTCGAGATGACCGGCGGGGTGCGCTACGCCTACACCGGCAGCTGGTGCGCGCCCGGGCTGGAGACGTCGTGGAACGGCGCGTGGCGGCTGTCCGGCTCGGCGGGCACGGCCCGCTGGGACGGGGACTCCGCACCCGTGCTGGAGAGCACCTCGGGCCGGGCGGCGGCCCCTGCGCAGGACCCGGGCCGCGAGATCGCCGGTTCCCTGCGGGCGTTCACCCGCGCCCTGCGCTCGGGGACCACTCCGCACGGGGAGGTGCACGAGAACGTGATGAGCCTGGCGATGGTGGAGGCCGCGGTGCTGTCCGCGCAGGCGGGGGCGCGGGTGCTGGTGGACGACGTGCTGGCGCGCGCGCACGAGCGGGCGCTGGCGGACGAGCGCCGCGAGGACGTCCGCGCGGTGCTGGCGTCGTGGACGTCGGTGCGCGATGCCCTGGCGGCCGGCGCCCCCGCCGCCGCCCCCGAGCCCGCCGCCTGACCCCCGCCGCCCGGCCACGCCCACCTCATCCCTTCCCCTCGTGGTGATCTTGCACGGTTGAAGGTTCACCCGTGCAAGATCACCGCTGGGGAGAGGGGGAGGGAGAGGGGGGGCGGGGGTGTTCCGGGAGCTGAACCGGATCAGTACGATCGCCGCGACGACGAGGAGGTCCATCAGTGTCCGAGCCCGGAACGCACGAAACGCCCGAGCTGGGTGTGGCCGTCGTCGGCCACTCCTTCATGGGTGCCGTCCACTCCCACGCGTGGCGCAGCGTCGACCACGTCGGTGAGCCCCGCTTCCGCACCCGCCGCGTGGCCCTGGCCGGCCGCGACGCCGGCCGCGCCGCCGCCGCGGCCCGCCAGTTCGGGTGGGAGGAGGGCGTGGACGACTGGCGCGCCCTGCTGGAGCGCGACGACGTGCACGTCATCGACGTGCTCACCCCCGGCGACAGCCACGCCGAGATCGCGATCGCCGCCCTGGAGGCCGGCAAGCACGTCATCTGCGAGAAGCCCCTGGCGAAGACCGTCGAGGAGGCGCAGCGGATGACCGAGGTCGCGCAGGCCGCCTCCGCCCGGGGGGTGCGCAGCATGGTGGCCTTCAACTACCGCAAGGTCCCCGCCATCGGCCTGGCGCAGCAGCTGGTCGCATCCGGCCGCCTGGGCGAGGTCCGCCAGGTGCGCGCGCTGTACCTGCAGGACTGGATCGTCGACCCCGAGTTCCCGCTGACGTGGCGCCTGCAGAAGGACCGCTCCGGCGCCGGCGCGCTGGGCGACATCGGCTCGCACATCGTGGACGCCGCGCAGTTCATCACCGGCCAGAAGCTGGTGGGCGTCAACGGCACGCTGGAGACGTTCGTCAAGACCCGCCCGCTGGAGGCGGCCCGCACCGGGCAGAACACCGGCCTGGGCGCGCAGGCCTCCGCCGAGCGCGGCGAGGTCACCGTGGACGACGCGGCGGTGTTCTTCGGCCGCGGCGACGGCGGGGCGCTGATGACGTTCGAGGCGACCCGCATGGCGCTGGGCCGCAAGAACGGCATGCGCATCGAGGTCAACGGCTCGCGCGGCTCGCTCGCGTTCGACTTCGAGTCGATGAACGAGCTGTGGTTCTTCGACGGCGACCTGCCAGACGCGGAGAACGGCTTCCGGCGCATCCTGGCGACCGAGCCGGAGCACCCGGGCGTGTCGAACTGGTGGCCGGCCGGGCACGGCCTGGGCTACGACCACCCGTTCGTGCACGAGCTGCAGGAGTTCCTGGGCGCGATCGCCGACGAGCGCGACCCGTCACCGTCCTTCGCCGACGGGCTGCAGGTGCAGAAGGTGCTCGAAGCCGTGCAGCGCAGCGCCGAGAACGCGTCCGCCTACACCGAGATCTGAGGAGAGCCACGATGCCGCGTCCCGTGACGCTGTTCACCGGCCAGTGGGCCGACCTGCCCTTCGAGGAGGTGTGCCGGCTCGCCTCCGAGTGGGGGTTCGACGGCCTGGAGATCGCCACCTGGGGCGACCACCTGGACTCCACCCGCGGTGCCCGCGACGACGACTACATCGCCGAGAAGAAGGCGGTCCTGGAGAAGTACGGCTTGAAGGTGTGGACGATCTCCTGCCACCTGACCGGGCAGGCCGTCTGCGACCTCATCGACGAGCGGCACAAGGACATCGTGTCCGAGGCCGTGTGGGGCGACGGCGACCCCGAGGGCGTGCGACAGCGGGCCGCGGAGTACGTCAAGGACACCGCCCGCACCGCCGCGAAGCTCGGCGTGAAGACCGTCACCGGGTTCACCGGCTCCTCGATCTGGCACACGGTGGCGATGTTCCCGCCCACCCCGGACTCGATGGTGGAGCGCGGTTACCAGGACTTCGCCGACCGCTGGAACCCCATCCTCGACGTCTTCGACGAGGTGGGCGTGAAGTTCGCCCACGAGGTGCACCCGTCCGAGATCGCCTACGACTACTGGACGACGAAGCGGGCGCTGGAGGCCATCGGGCACCGCGAGGCGTTCGGGCTGAACTTCGACCCCAGCCACTTCGTGTGGCAGGACCTGGACACCGTCGGGTTCCTGCGCGACTTCGCCGACCGCATCTACCACGTGCACTGCAAGGACTCGCGCAAGCAGCTCGACGGCCGGGCCGGGCGGCTCGGTTCGCACCTGCCGTGGGCGGACTCCCGCCGCGGCTGGGACTTCACCTCCGTCGGGCACGGCGACGTGCCGTGGGAGCTGATCTTCCGCGAGCTGAACAACATCGGTTACCAGGGCCCCACCAGCGTGGAGTGGGAGGACGCCGGGGTGGACCGCCTGCGCGGTGCGCCCGACGCGCTGGCGTTCGTGCGCCGCCTCGGCGAGCTGTTCCAGCCGCCGGCCGCGGCGTTCGACGCCGCGTTCAGCTCCAAGGGCTGACCCGCTCCGCCCCGCCCCGCCTCCTCGCTGTGGTCCCGCACGGGTGAACGCTCGACCGTGCGGGACCACCGCGGGGGGCGGGTGCGAGGACGGGAGGTGACATCGCGGTGCAGGCGCTGTGGCCTGGATCACAGGTGGTTCGTGGAGATCCTGTGACCTGGTTGAGTCGAGGTCATGACGACGTCCCCCCGCCGCCAGCGCACCACCCTGCCCACGACCCTCACCGCGGCCGCCCTGGCCGCCGCCGCCCTGTGGAGCGCCGCCCCGGCCTCCGCGCACGAACTGCTGCCCACCGCCCCCGCCCCCCTCGAGCCGGGCGTGCAGCTGGTCCTGGACCGCACCAACGCCGCCCGCGCCACCGCCGGGTGCGCCCCGCTGCACGTGGCCGAGGCCATGACCGACACCGCCTCCGCGCACAGCGCCGAGATGGCCGGCGGCGGGCGCATGAGCCACGTCGGCGCCGACGGCAGCACCCCCCGCACGCGCCTGGCCGCCCACGGCGTGCTGCCCCGCCGCACCGCCGAGAACGTCGCGTACGGCTACGACGCCGCCTCCGTCGTCGACGCCTGGCTCGCCAGCCCGGGGCACCGCGCGAACATCCTGGACTGCCGGCTGACGCTGGTCGGCATCGCCGAGGCCCCCAGCCCGGCGGGCCCCTACTGGACGCAGGTCCTCGCCGGCTACTGAGCCACCTCCCCCCGACCCCTCCCCGCGCGCAGCGCCGGGGCGCGCGACACGCTCCAGCGCGCGCCCCGGCGCTGCGCGCGGCATCCTGCACGGGCGGGTGAGCGACCGGGGAACCGGCCGCCGACGAGGTGCGTCGGACCGGAGGCGCATCGAGCGCAGCAGCCGGGGAGGACGGGCCGTGTCGGGAGCACCGTGGCAGGACCACGCCGCCGAGCAGCTCACCACCCGCGCCCTGCAGGGGCTCTGCGCCGTGCTGGGCGTGGTGCTGGTGGTCCTCGTGGCGCTGCTGGCGCTGCGCACCCTGGGCGGCGCCGGGCAGCCGGCCCTCGGCGCGGACGTCGTGGGCGTCGCCGCGCCGGGCACTGCCGGAGCGACCGCCGCCGCACCCGCGACGGCCTCCGCCGGTGCCGGCCTCGTGGGCGCGCGCGCCGCGGCGGACGAGCAGGCCCTGGCGACGCTGCAGGAGTTGCGCGCGCAGGGCCTGGCCGAGCACCCGCCCCAGGGGCAGTGGGTGGCGCAGCTGGCCGCCAAGAGCGTCGGCACCACCGACCCCGTGCAGACCGCCGCCAACGGCAGCAGCACCTTCTACGCCACCGACATCCTCGAGCAGACCCGCCGGATCGCGTCCCGGACCGCCGGCGGCGACGTCTTCGTGCTGGCCAGCACCGACTTCGCCCCCGGCACCGTCGACGCGCGCGGCAACCCGTACTGGACGACGTTCGCCACCGGGCCGTTCGCCGACGCCGGTGACGTGCGCACCTGGTGTGACAGCGTCTTCGCCGACGTCCCCGAGCGCGAGCGCGTCAACGCCTGCTTCCCCGAGCAGCTGCTCCCGCCGTCCTGACCGGCGCCCTCAGAGGCTGAGGCTGGGGTGCAGCTCGGCCACCGTCCAGGTGCGGCGGCGGTGGCAGGCCAGGACCGTCACGGCCAGCCCCAGCACGCCGAACGCCACCAGCACCGCGGCGTCCACGAGCACCGCACCGACGGGACCCGCACCGATCAGGTGGCGCAGGCCGTCCGTGGCGTACGTCATCGGCAGGTACGGGTGGACGGCGCGGAAGAACGCCGGCGACGTCTCGACCGGGTAGGTGCCGCCCGCCGAGGTCAGCTGCAGCACCAGCAGCACGAGGGCCACCAGCCGCCCCGCCCCGCCCAGCAGCGCGACCACCGCCTGGTGCAGCGCGGTGAACGAGACCGCCACCAGCGCCGTGAACGCGACCGTCACCAGCGGCGAGGGGGACTCCACGCCCACCGCGAGCAGCAGCACCGCCATCAGCACCACCGCCTGCAGCACGCCCAGCAGCACGCCCGGCACGAGCCCGGCGACGGCGGTGCGCAGCGAACCGGCCGTGGAGGCCAGCGCCCGCGCCGACACCGCCCGCAGCACCATGTACGTGACCATGCCGCCCACCCACAGCGCGATCGGCACGAACAGCGGTGCCAGGCCGTCGCTGTAGTGGGCGACCGCGTGGGCGCGGACCCGTTCGGCCTCGACCGGGGCGGCGACGACGTCGGCGAGCCGCCCGGTGTCCTCCTCGTCGTAGGAGGGGACTTCCGCCTGCCCGTCGGCCAGCTGCCCGGCCAGGCTCCCGGCGCCCTCGGCCAGCTGCCCGGTGCCGGTGGCGAGGTCCCCGGCGCCGGTGCGCGCCCGCGAGGCGCCGCCCAGCAGGGCGCTCGCGCCCTCGTCGACCCGCGTCGCCCCGCCGGCCAGCGCCGCGGCGCCGTCGGCGGCGGTGCGGGCACCGGTGGCGACCCGGCCGGTCCCGCCGGCCAGCGCCGCGGCGCCGTCGGCGGCGCCGGCCACGCCCTGCTGCAGGGCGGGGGCGGCGTCGGCCAGGGAGCGGGCGCCGCCGGCCACGGACGCGGCTCCCGTGGACAGTTCCTGCGCGCCCGCGGCCAGGGCGTCCACCTGCTCCTCGACCCGCTGGGCGGCGCCCGCCAGGTCGGTGCCGGCCAGGGCGTCGCGCAGTTCCGCCAGGCGCCGGGCGGCCTCGGCCAGCTCGGTGTCCTGCGGGTTCGCCTCCGCCAGCTCCTGCGCCCGCTGCACCAGCTCGTCCAGGGCGGGCAGGGCCTCCTCGGCCGCGGTGCCCAGCTCGCCGACGCCGTCGGCTGCGGCGGCGGCCTGCGCGGTGGCGGCGGCGATCTGCTCCGCGCCCGCGGCGACGCCCTGCGCCCCCTCGGCCAGCCGGGCGGTCCGCTCGGGCAGGTCCGCGGTGGCGGTGCGCAGCTCCTCCAGCCCGACGCTCAGCGTCGCGGCACCGGCGGCGGCCCCGTCGGCGCCGGTGGCCAGGGTCGCGGTGCCGGCGGCGAGGTCGTCGGCGCCCGTGCGCAGCGCACCGGTGTCGTCGACGAGCTCGGCGGTGCCGGAGCTCAGGTCCCCCAGGCCCACGACGAGCCGGGCGGCCCCGTCGTCGGCCTCGAGGGCGCCCGCGGCGAGCTGCTCGGCGCCGTCGGCGGCCCGGCCGAGGGAGTCGTGGATCGAGGTGAAGGCGACGTAGACGTTCTCCAGGTGGTCCTGCGTGGCGCCGGTGGCGACCTGCGTGCGCACCGAGGTGGCCACGGTGTTCGCGACCTGCCCGACGACGTAGTTCTCGGCGTCGTCGGTGGTCACGCTCAGGCGCGCCTGCCGCGGGTCGTCGCCGCCCGCGGAGGCCAGCGCGGCGGAGAAGTCCTCCGGCACCCGCAGCACGGCGGCGTAGGTGCCGTCCTGCAGGCCCCGCGCGGCCTCGGCCTCGGTGGCCTCCTCCCAGGTGAAGCCGGCGTCGGCGCCGGGCCCGGTGAGCGTCTCGACGAGGTCGCCGCCGGCGTCCAGGGTGCGCTCGGTGCCGTCGGCGCCGGTCACGGGCACCGCCTCGTCGGCGTCCACGACGGCCGCGCGCAGGTTCCCCAGCTCCCCGAGCGGGTCGTGGTTGGCCGACAGGTACAGCCCGCCGTAGACCAGCGGCACCAGCACCACGGTGAGCAGCGCCAGGCGGGTGATGACCGCGCGGCGGAAGCGGGCCAGCTCCAGGCCGGGCAGGGAGAAGCGGGGGCTGCGGCGGGTGAGGCTCATCGGGGGTCCCGGAGGTCGAGGAGGACGGTGTCGGCGTCGGCACCGCGGGGCAGGTCGGGGTGGTCGGTGCAGCTGGCCACGACGGTGAGCGGTTCGGCGGAGGTGCGGCGCAGGGTGGTCAGCGCCTCCCAGGCGCGGCGGCGGTCCTCCGCGCGGCGCAGGGAGTCCACGTCGTCCACGACGAGCACGTCGGGGCGCCCCACCAGCGCCAGCACCACGCCCAGCGCCATCCGCTCCAGCGGGTCCACGTCGCTGACGAACTCGCGCCGGTGCAGGCCCGGCACCGCGGGCCCCGACCCGGTGGACCCCGCCGCGGCGGGGACGTCGAAGGTGCGCTCGACGCGGTCCAGCAGCTCGTCGACCCGGCCGCGCCCGGTCCACGGGCGCCACCACGGCTGGTGCAGGACGAGGCGCTCGGCGACGTGCTGCTCGACGGTGAGGGCGTCGTCGAGGTCGTTGACGCCGCGGACCTCGGCCAGGGCGGCGCGCCGGCGCACCGCCCCGGCCTGCGCGGGCAGGTCGTGGCCCAGGACGCGCAGGGTGCCGCCGGTGGGGCGCATCCGGCCCGCCAGGGTCAGCAGCAGCGACGTCTTGCCGCTGCCGGTGCGCCCGCGCACCACGAGCATCGAGCCGACGGGCACGTCGACGTCCACGCCGGTGAGGACGTCACGGCCGCCGCTGCGCAGGGCCAGGCCCCGCGCGCGCACGGCCAGCTCCACGTGCTTGCCGCTCACCGCGCGCCCCCGGGGCGGGGCGCGGCGGTGGCCAGGGGGGTGGAGAACGCCTCCAGCACGGCGGTGACCAGGCGCACCTCGAAGGCGCGCCCGCCCTCGCCGCCCGCCGCCCCGGGGGCGGTGGCGCCCTCGTGGGCGGCCAGGACGGCGCGGGCCAGCTCGCCGGCGTCGCGCGCCTGCCTGCCGGTGCGGGCCAACCCCTCGGTCAGCAGCGGTGCCAGCTGCGCCAGCAGCTCCTCGCGCGCGCCGGTGAGCACCTGCGCGGCCGCGGGGTTGCGCAGCGCCTGGGCGGAGAACTCCGCGCGCACGGCGAGCCACTGCCGGTCCACCGGCAGCAGGTCCAGGACGCGGGCGACGAGGTCCGGCAGCGCGGTGGGTGCGGCGGTGGGTGCGGCGGCGGGGCGCACGTGCGAGCGCACGTGCTCCAGCACGCGCCCGGCCCGTTCGGCGTGGAGGGCGGCGACGACCTCGTCCATGCTGGTGAAGTTGGAGTAGAAGGCGCCGCGGGTGAAGCCGGCGCGCTCGCAGACGCCCTCGACGCTGCTGCGGGCCAGGCCCTGCTCCGCGAGCAGCTCCAGGGCGGCGGCGAGCAGCCGGGTGCGGGTCTGCTCGCGGCGGCGGGTGGTGCGCGAGCCCCCGGCGCGCGGTGCCGGCGCCGGTGCGGGTGGGGACGCGGGTGGGGGCGCGGGGGCGGTGGGCACGCGGGGAGGGTAGCGCGCTCTCGATGCGATCCGTATCGGATTCACGGTGCATCCGGTGCGGAGCGCATCCGATGCGTGGCGGATCGGCACGAGTCCGGCCGATGCGACCGGAGCACCCCCGCGCGCTGCTTAGGGTGGCCGGGGGGTTGCACGGAGTGTGCCGTGCGCAGCGAGCGGGGGACGACGACGTGCACGAGCGGCAGGACCGGCCGGCGCAGCAGGACACCGCGGGGAACCGCCGGCGCGGGCCCCGGGGACGCACCCGCCTCCTCGTCGGCCTCGGCGCCGGCGCGGCCGTCCTCGCCGGCGGGTACGCCACCGCCGCCCTCGCCCTGGGCGGCCAGGCGCCCCGCGGCACCACCGTCCTGGGCGCGGACGTCGGCGGCCTGGACCGTGCCGGCGTCGAGCGCGCCCTGGCCGGGCCGGCCGCCGCCGTGCAGGCGCAGCCCGTCGCCGTGCGCGTCACCAGCCCCGCCGGCGACGTCGACGGCACCGTCGAGACCCCCACCGGCCTGAGCATCGACGTGCCCGCCACCGCCGCGGCCCTCACCGGGCCCGCCTGGGACCCCCGCGAGCTGTGGCACCACCTCGCCGGCGGCGGCGAGGAGCGCCCCGTCACCGACGTCGACCGCGACGCGCTGCGCGCCGGGCTGCAGCCCCTGGCCGGCGCCGTCGAGCAGCCGCCCGTCGAGGGCGCCGTCACCTTCGAGGTGCGCCCCGGCGCCGACGGGGCCCCCGCGAGCGTCGAGCCCGTGCCCGTGCAGCCCGCGCCCGGGCGCACCCTCGACGCCGCGCGCGCCGTGGACGCCGTCGCCGCCGCCTGGCCGGCCGCCGGGACGGGCGAAGACCCCGTCGAGGTCGCCGCGCGCGTGGTGCGCCCCGCGCTGGACGCCGAGGACGTCGCCACCGCCGTGGACGCCGTCGCCCGCCCCGCCGTCGCCGGCGACCTCGTCGTCGCCGGCGGCGGGCGCGAGGTCGTCCTGGCCCCGCCCGCCTTCGCCCCCGCGCTGTCCGTGCGGGCCGTCGAGGGCAGCGCCGAGCTGGTCGCCGACGGCGCGGCCCTGGAGGCCGCCGTCCTGGCCGCCGACCCCGCCTTCGAGACCGCCCCGCAGGACGCCCGCATCGAGGTCGCCGACGCCGTGCCGCGCGTCGTGCCGGCCGTGCAGGGCACCGACGTGACGCCCGAGGCGCTGGCGACAGCGGTCACCGCCGCCCTCACCGCACCGGCCGTCACGCCCTCCGCCACCTCGTCCACGTCCGACCCGTCGGCGGCGCCCGCGTCGGCGGCTCCCGCGGAGCCGTCCCGGCGCGCCGAGGTCCCCCTCGTGACCGCGCCGCCCGCGCTGAGCACCGAGGAACTGGCCGGCCTGGGCATCGTCGAGCAGATCTCCACGTTCACCACGACGCTCACCTCAGACCGCGACCGCACCGAGAACATCCGCATCGCCGCGGCCGCCGTGGACGGGACCCTGCTGCGGCCGGGGGAGGAGTTCTCCATGAACGACACCGTCGGCGAGCGCACCCCCGCCCGCGGCTACAACCGCGCCGGCGTCATCTCCAACGGCCGCCTCGTCGAGGACTACGGCGGCGGGGTCTCCCAGCTGTCCACCACCCTGTTCAACGCGGTGTTCTTCGCCGGACTGGACGAGATCGAGCACAAGCCGCACTCGTTCTACATCTCCCGCTACCCCGAGGGCCGCGAGGCGACGATCGACTGGCGCAGCATCGACAACCGGTTCCGCAACGACTCCGGCCACGGCGTGTACATCACCGCCGGGATCAGCGGCAACCAGCTGACGGTGTCGATGTACGGCACCAAGCGCTGGGAGGTCCAGGCGCTCAAGAGCGCGCGCAGCAACGTCCGCACGCCCCGCACGATCTACGACACCAGCTCGAACTGCTCCCCGCAGTCCTCGAACACCGGTTTCGACGTCACCGTCACCCGCGTCATGACGCCCGTCGGCGGCGGCGCCGAGCAGCGCGAGAGCTGGACGACCAGGTACAACGCGCAGAACCGCGTCGTGTGCGGCCCGGACCCGGCGACGGTGCGGCCCAGCCCGACCGCCACCGCCACGTCCTCCGCACCGGCGCCCTCCGCGCCGGTGGACACCGCCCCTGCGCCGGCCGCACCCGCCCCCTGACCGGGGGACCGGGCGGGTGAGCCGGCCCGGGGTGTTCAGCAGGCCGCCGGAGCTGCCGATGGGAACGGTGAGGGCGCTCGGGCTGCGGGCGGTCCCGCCGGACGCTGGAGCGCGACGATGCCGAACCCCACCACCCCCGCAGACTCCCGGCCCACCGGACCCCGCCAGTGGGCCGCGGACCGTCCCGTCGCCGTGAAGATCAGCGCCGGCATCGCCGTCAGCGCGGTCGTCGCCGTCGCCGTCGGTGGGCTCGCCGCCACGCGCATGGTCGAGCTGCGGAACACCACCGCCGCGTCGTACTCGCAGAGCGTGCAGCCCATGGTGGACCTGGCGGCCGTCCAGCGCGGTTTCCAGGCCGCCCGCGCCCGCATCGTGGAGTACCCGGCGGCCTCCCCGGACACGCGCACCGAACTGCGCGAGCAGCTCGACGAGAAGGTCGGCGACCTGGAGGCGGGGCTGGAGGCCTACTCCGCGAGCGCCGCCGACCCCCAGCAGGTCGAGGCGTTCACCGACGCCTACCAGGAGATGGTGCAGCTCTTCGAGGAGCAGCTGGCGCCGCAGGCCGACGGCGGTGACGTCGCCGGCGCCGCCGTCACCTACCGCGAGGTCGTCCTGCCCGTCGTCACCCGCGGCGCCGACGCCGTCGAGGCCGCCGGCGAGGCCGAGGAGGCGCGCGCGAAGGCCCGCACCGAGGCCGCCGCCGACCGCGTCAGCTCGGGCCTGCTGCTCGTGGTGGGCGTGCTGATCGGTGGTCTGGCCGCCGCCGCCGTGCTGTCCGCCGTCGTCGTGCGCGGCATCACCCGCTCGCTGCGCGCCGTCTCCGAGGTCCTGGACGCCGTCGCCGACGGCGACCTGACCCGCACCGCGGACCTGACCAGCGACGACGAGATCGGCCGCATGGGGCAGAGCCTGCAGCGCGCCACCTCCAGCCTGCGCCGGGTCGTGCAGACCATCGCCGGCACGTCCACCGCGCTCGGCGCGGCCAGCACGGAGCTGTCCGGCACCAGTTCGAGCCTGGCGCACGGCGCCCGGGAGGCCTCCGCGCAGGCCGGGGTCGTCTCCGCTGCCGCCGAGGGGGTCTCCCGCACCGTGGAGACCCTCGCCGCGGGCAGCGAGGAGATGGGGGCCTCGATCCGGGAGATCTCCGTCAGCGCCGCCGAGGCCGCCAGGGTCGCCGGTCAGGCGGTCGTGATGGCCGGCACCGCCGACGACACCGTCAGCAGGCTGGGCGCCAGTTCCCGCGAGATCGGGAACGTCGTCAAGGCCATCACCGCCATCGCCGAGCAGACGAACCTGCTGGCGCTGAACGCCACCATCGAGGCGGCCCGCGCGGGCGAGATGGGCAAGGGCTTCGCCGTCGTCGCCGGGGAGGTCAAGGAACTGGCCCAGCAGACCGCCCGGGCCACCGAGGACATCACCCACCGCGTCGACGCGATCCAGGCCGACACCGGCAGCGCCGTCTCCGCCATCGCCGAGATCCGCGACGTCATCGCCCGGATCAGCGACTTCCAGACCACGATCGCCTCCGCCGTGGAGGAGCAGACCGCCACGACGAACGAGATGAACGGCAACGTGACCGAGGCGGCGGGTGCCTCGGGCGAGATCGCGCGCAACATCTCCTCGATCGCCGAGAGCGCCGGCGCCACCACCAGCGGTGCGGCGCAGGCCCAGCGCGCCTCCGGCGAGCTCGAGCGGCTCGCGCGTGAGCTGCAGGGCGCCGTGGGGGGTTTCCGCTTCTGACGCGGTCCCGAGGGTGGGCGCGGTCCCGCGCGGCTCAGCCGTCAGCGCCGCCGAACAGCGGTTCCAGCCGCTCGCGGGCGGCGGCCACGTCCCAGCCGCGCGCGGCGACCCACGCGTCGTCGTAGTAGGTGTCCCCGTACCGGGAGCCGTCGTCGCAGATCAGCGTGACGACGCTGCCGGGGCGGCCCTCGCGGCGCAGCCGCTGCACCAGGTGCAGCGCGAGGACCAGGTTCGTGCCGGTGGAGGCGCCCGCGCGGATCCCGGTGCGCTCGTGCAGGAGCCGCACCGCGGCCACCGACTCCGCGTCCGGCACGGTCTGCACCAGGTCGATGACGCCCGGCACGAACGAGGGTTCCACGCGCGGGCGGCCGATCCCCTCGATGGCGGAGCCCGGTGCGGTGACGGTGCGCGAGCCGGTGCGCCACGCCTGCTCGAACGCGGAACCCTCCGGGTCCGCGACGGCCAGGCGGGTGCGCCGCCGGGTGTATCGGCAGTACCGCCCGATCGTGGCGCTGGTGCCGCCGGTGCCGGCCCCCACGACGATCCACTCCGGTTCGGGGTTCTCCTCCAGCGCCATCTGCCCGAAGATCGAGCAGGCGATGTTGTTGTTGCCGCGCCAGTCGGTGACGGTGGAGGCCATCGCGAACTGGTCCAGGTAGTGCCAGCCGTCCCGGGCGCCGAACCCCTCGGCGACCGCGTACACCTCTCCGGGCCGGTCCACCAGGTGCAGGCGCCCGCCGTGGCGGCGGATCAGGTCCAGCTTGGCGATCGCCGTGGAGCGCGGGACGACGGCCACGAACTCCAGGCCGAGCATGCGCGCGAAGTACGCCTCGGACACCGCGGTGGAACCGCTGGAGGCCTCCACGAGCGTCGTGCCCGGGCCGATGTCGCCGTTGGCCAGGCCGAACAGGAAGAGCGAGCGCGCCAGGCGGTGCTTGAGCGAGCCGGTGGGGTGGGTCGACTCGTCCTTGAGGTACAGCTGCACGCCCCACGCCGGCGGCAGCGGCAGCACCCGCAGGTGCGTGTCGGCGCTGCGGTTGGCGTCGGCCTCCACCAGGCGCACCGCCCGGTGCACCCACGCGCGCCCCTCGTCCTCGCTCACCCGCTACCCCCCGACCTCGGTGATCAAGGAAGTCGCGACTTCCTTGATCA
>NZ_JBKBCT010000006.1:0-86468 GCF_050871525.1 Kineococcus auxinigenes
CACCCACCTCGCCGCCGCCCTCACCGTCCTACGACGCCTCATCAACGAGGCCCGTGACCGCTACCGCTGGCCCGGGCGCCCCACCACCCGCCGGCTCAAGTGACGTGCCTACTGCCGGTCGCTCTAAGAGTCAAGTGACTGGAATAGTGGTCAAGCCGAGGTGGTCGAGGACCCCACCAGTGGCTGGACTTCGCCGAGCACCAGCGTCCCCGAGCCGCGCCGAGGCGCTCCGCGACCGGTTCGCCCTCGTGATCGGGAAAGCCTCATCCAGCACCGCGCACGCACCCGTGCCAGGCTTCATCCAGTGAGCGGCACCTTCGTCAGCGGCATGCGCACCATGGCCCGCGGCGCCCGGGAAGAGCCACGCCTCTTCACCATCGCGATCATCGGCTCGGCCCTGTACGGCGTGGGCACCGCCGCCAGCGGCTGGCTCGTGGGGCGGGTGACGGAGCGGGTCGTCGTGCCCGCCGTCACCGGCTCCGGCGAGGCGGTCAGCACCGCGGACGTGTGGCTGGCCGGGGCGGCGCTGATGGCCGTCACCGTGGTGACGGTCGCGGCGATCCTCGTGCGGCGCATCTGGGCCGGCATGGTCGCCTTCGCCCTGCAGGCCCGCTACCGCCGCTCGCTGGCGCGCCGCTACCTGGAGCTGCCGCTGTCGTGGCACCACGCCCACCCCGCCGGGCGGCTCCTGGCGACGGCCAGCTCCGACGTGGAGGCCACCTGGCAGGCGATGTTCATCCTGCCGTTCGCGCTCGGCGTCGTCGTCCTCATCGCGGTGGCCGGTGTGGCGATGGCGGCGGCGGACCCGGTGCTGGCGGCGGTGGGGCTGCTGGTGCTGCCGGCGCTGGTGGCCGCGAACGTCGTCTACCAGCGGCGCATGTCCCCGCGGGTCACGCGCGTGCAGCAGCTGCGCGGGGAGGTCTCCGCCACCGCGCACGAGAGCTTCGAGGGTTCGCTGGTCGTGAAGACCCTCGGCCTGGCCGACGAGGAGGTGGAGCGGTTCGCGGCCGACGCGGACCGGTTGCGCGCGGCGAACGTGGCGGCCGGCCGTACCCGCGGCACGTTCGACCCGGTGATCGACGCCCTGCCGAACCTGGGCACCCTCGCGGTCCTCGTGGTCGGCACGGTCCGTGCCGCGAACGGGGCGGTGGGCGTCGGCGACCTCGTGCAGATCGCGTACCTGCTGGGGCTGCTGGCGTTCCCGGTGCGCTCCTTCGGGTGGTTGCTGTCGGAACTGCCGCGCACCGTGGCCGGGGACGCGCGCGTGCAGGCGGTGCTGCAGGAGGAGGCGACGACCCCGTGGGGGGACCGTCCCGCTCCCGGCACCGGCCCCCTGGCGGTCGCGGCGAAGGACCTCACCTACCGCCACCCCGTGCCCGCCACCGACCCGCTGGCCGAGCGTCCCGACGTCCCCGGGCAGTTCGTGCGCCGCGACGAGGCGCCCGCGCCCCGGCGCGAGGCCGCCCCGGCGCTCGCGGACGTCACCCTCGACGTCGCGGCCGGGACCACCGTGGCGGTCGTGGGCGGCACCGGGTCCGGCAAGTCGACGCTGGCGGGGATGCTGGTTCGCCTGGTCGACCCCACGTCCGGGCAGGTGCTCCTCGACGGGGTGGACGTGCGCGACCTGGCCGCCGGCGAGGTGGCGGGCGCGGCGGCGCTGGTGCCGCAGTCGACGTTCGTGTTCGACGACACGGTGCGCGGCAACATCGCCCTGGGCCTGGACGCCGACGACGTGCCCGCCGAGCGGCGCGTGGGCGACGACGACGTGTGGGAGGCGCTGCGCCTGGCGCGCGCCGAGGACTTCGTGCGGTCCTTGCCGAACGGCCTGGACGAGCTGGTCGGTGAGCGCGGTTCGACCTTGTCGGGCGGGCAGCGGCAGCGCCTGGCGCTGGCGCGGGCGCTGGTGCGCAAGCCCCGGTTGCTGGTCCTGGACGACGCCACCAGCGCCCTGGACCCGGCGGTGGAGCGGGCGGTGCTGGACGGGCTGGCGTCGTCGGGTTCCGGCACGACCGTGGTGGTGGTGGCGTACCGGCCGGCGACGATCGCGCTGGCCGACGAGGTGGTGCACCTGGAACGCGGCCGGGTCGTGGACCGCGGGCCGGCGGCGGAGGTCGAGGCCCGCGACGCGGGCTACCGGCACCTGGTGACGGCGTACGCGCGGGCGGCGCGCGACCGGGCGGACGAAGCGGCGAACAAGGCGGGGATGGCGTGAGCGCGACCACCATCGGGGCGGCGGCCGGTTCCCCCGAGCGCGGCGGGGTGCTGCACCGCGCGCGGGAGCTGACCCCGCAGATCGCCGAGGGCCTGGGCGTCACCCTGGCCATCGCGGCGGCCACGACGGTCGGCAAGCTCGTCGTGCCGATCGCGGTGCAGCAGACCGTCGACACCGGCGTCATGGGCCCCGGCGGCCCGGACGTCGGCAGGGTCGCGGTGCTGTGCTCGATCGCGGCCGTCGTCGTGCTGCTCACCGTGGTCACGGCGTGGGTGGTGAACGCGCGGCTGTTCCGCGCCACCGAGGCAGGGCTGGCGAACCTGCGCACCCGTGCGTTCCGGCACGTGCACGACCTGGCGGTGCTCACCCAGTCCGGGGAGCGGCGCGGCGCGCTCGTCAGCCGCGTCACCAGCGACGTCGACACGATCTCCACGTTCCTGCAGACCGGCATGCTCGTGCTGGTGCTCTCGCTGGGGCAGGTGGTCCTGGCGACCGCGGTGATGTTCGTCTACTCGTGGCAGCTGGCGCTCGTGGTGCTCGGCTGCTTCGTGCCGCTGGTCCTCGTGCGCAACAAGCTGCAGCGTCCGGTGGCGCAGGCGTACGCCGGGGTGCGGGTGCGGATGGGCGAGATGCTCGCCGCGGTCTCCGAGACGGTCGTGGGTGCGGACGTGATCCGCGCGCACGCCGCCGAGGCCCGCTCCCGCCGCACCGTCGATGCGGCCGTGGAGGCGCACCGCAAGCAGGCCGTGAAGGCGCAGGTGGCGACCGCGGCGACGTTCACCACCGGCGTGTTCGTCTCCGGGCTCGTGGTGGCGCTCGTCATCGTGGTCGGCACCCTGCTGGGCGTCGACGGCGACATCACCCTGGGACGGTTGCTGGCGTTCCTGTTCCTCGCGCAGCTGTGGGTGGGGCCGGTGCAGGCCGCGACCGAGGTGCTCAACGAACTGCAGAACGCCCTCGCCGGCTGGCGCCGCGTCGTCGACCTCATCGACACCCCCGTCACCGTCCCCGAACCGCCGAAGGAACGCGTGAAGGAACTGCCGGCGGGGCCGGTGGACGTGCGCGTCGAGGACGTCGCCTACACCTACCCCGGCACCGACAAGGTCGTCCTGACCGGCGTCACCCTGCACCTGCCCGCGGGTTCGCGCACCGCCGTCGTCGGCGAGACCGGCTCCGGCAAGACGACCCTCGCCCGGCTGGTGACCCGCCTCGTGGACCCCGCCTCCGGTCGGGTGCTGCTGAACGGTGTGGACGCCCGCGACCTGCCCAGCCGGGAACTGCACCGCCGCGTCGTCGCGGTTCCGCAGGAGGGGTTCCTCTTCGACGCCACCGTCGGGGAGAACGTGCGCCGCGGGAAGCCCGGCGCCACGGAGGAGGACGTGCGGGCGGCGTTCGAGGACCTCGGCCTGGCGGGATGGCTCGACGGGCTGCCCGACGGGCTGGACACCCCCGTCGGGCAACGCGGTGAACGCCTCTCCGCCGGGGAGCGGCAGCTCGTGGCGCTGGCCCGGGCGCACCTGGCGGACCCGGACCTGCTGGTGCTGGACGAGGCGACGTCCTCGGTGGACCCGGCGACCGAGGTGCGGTTGCAGCGGGCGCTGGAAGGGGTGCTCAGCGGGCGCACGTCCGTGGCGATCGCGCACCGGCTCTCCACCGCGGAGGCCGCGGACACGGTGGTGGTCGTCGACTCCGGGCGGGTCGTCGAGGTGGGGCCGGCGGTGGAACTGGCGCGCGCCGGGGGGCCGTACTCGCGGCTGCACGCGGCGTGGACGGCGCAGCACGCCTGATCCGGCGAACCACCGGGCGGAACCGACCGTCCCGCCGCCTCACTCCTCCCGGCGCCGGAACGCCGTCGGGCTGCACCCGTGCACGCCGCGGAAGTGGCGGGCGAAGTAGAAGGGGTCGGCGTAGCCGACGCACCGGGCGACCTCGGCCACCGGCAGGTCAGTGGTCACCAGCAGCTCGCAGGCGTGCGCCATGCGCAGCCGCTTGGCGTACTCCACGACCCCTGACCCGGTCGCGGCGCGGAACAGCGCCGTGAAGTGCGAGGTGGACAGACCCGCCTCGCGCGCCAGGGCGGCGACGGAGACGGGGGCGTCGAGGTGGGCGCGCAGGTGCTCCTGGGCCTGGCGCACCGGCTCGCGCCGCACGGGACTGCCGGCGGCGGCGTCGGCTGCCACCTGCGCCAGCACCGACCACGCCGCGCCGGCCGCGCGCAGCAGGGTGGGCCCGGTCTCGTCGGTCTCCAGGTGCTCCACGACGCGCTCGACGTCGCGCTGCACCTCCAGCACGTCGTGCAGGTCGACGACGGCCGGGCGCGGCGGGTCCCCGCCCAGCTGCCGGTCGAAGGAGCGGGCGTCGGGGCCGGCCGCGTGCAGCCACCAGATCGTCCAGGGGTGCGCGTCGTCGGCGCCGTAGGCGTGCGGCAGGCCGGCGGGCAGGACGAGGGCCTGGGCGCGGGCGACGGTCACCTCGCCGCCGGCGGTGCGGCACCAGCCGCGACCGCCCACGCACACGATGACGACGGTGCCGCTGGCGCCCCGGCGGCGCGTGCGGCCGTGGTGGTGGGCGTGCGGGAAGTACCCGGCGTCGGTGACGAGCAGCCGGGACGTCGGCCCGGACGCGGCCGCGGCGCGGGCGACGTCGGCGGGCAGGACCCGCAGCCGCTGCCCTGGGAACCCCTCGCGGATGCGCACGCCGCGACGCTAGCGCCGTCCGGGTGGTCCTGACCGTCGGATCGTCCAGGTGGCAGCGTCGGATCGTCTCTTCTCGCCGCGGTGATCACCGGCCTACCGTCACCGCATGCTCGACGACGAGACGCAGCTCGGCCTGCCGGCCCGGCCCGCCGCCCTGGCGGACGCCCCGGCCGCGGTCTGGAGCGCGCCGCTGACACTGCCGACCCACCACCCGCTGCCGCCGGAGGTGTTCCCCGCCTACCTGGACCGCCGCGTCTACCAGGGCTCCTCGGGCCGGGTGTACCCGCTGCCGTTCCACCACCGCATCGCCACCGACCCCGTCGAGCACGCCTGGACGGCGGTGCACCTGCAGAACGAGTGGCTGCACGTGGTGGTGCTGCCCGAGCTGGGCGGGCGCGTGCACGTGGTGCGCGACCGCACCAGCGGGGTGGACCTCTTCTACGCCAACCCCGTGGTCAAACCCGCCCTGGTGGGACTGGCCGGCCCGTGGATCGCCGGCGGCGTGGAGTTCAACTGGCCCCAGCACCACCGACCGGCGACCTACCTGCCCACCGACTGGGAGGCGGTGACCGAGGAGGACGGCGCGGTCGTGGTGCGCTGCTCCGACCACGACCCGTTCACCCGCATGCGCGGCACGCACGCGCTGCGGCTGCGCCCGGGCAGCTCCGTGCTGGAGCTCGAGGTGCGCCTGGCCAACCGCACCGAACTGCCGCAGTCGTTCCTGTGGTGGGCCAACGTCGCCGCCCGCGTCGACGAGGACTACCAGTCGTTCTTCCCGCACGACGTGACGGTGGTGGCCGACCACGCCAAGCGCGCCGTGACCGCTTACCCGGCCGCGGACCGGCACTACTACGGCGTGGACTACCCCGCCCGCGCCGGCGAGGTGTTCACCGCGGCCGACGGCGCGCGCGGCACGGGCGACCGGATCGACTGGTACCGCACGATCCCCGTGCCGACGTCGTACATGTGCCTGGGCAGCCGGGAGGACTTCTTCGGCGGTTACGACCACGCCCGCGGGGTGGGGTTCGTGCACGTCGCCGACCACCAGGTCGCCGTCGGCAAGAAGCAGTGGACGTGGGGGAACTCCCCCTTCGGGCACGCGTGGGACGCGAACCTCTCCGACGACGGCGCGCACTACGTGGAGCTGATGGCGGGGGTGTTCACCGACAACCAGCCGGACTTCTCGGTGCTGGCGCCCGGGGAGACGAAGGTGTTCACCCAGTGCTGGTACCCGGTGCGGCACAGCGGCCCGCTGGACCGGGCGAGCGCCGACGCGGCCGTCAGCCTGCGCCGCGAGGAGGGTGCCGCACGCGTCCGGCTGGCCGTCGTCGTCACCCGCCCCCGCGCCGGGGTGCGGGTGGAGCTGCGCGCCGGCGGGCGGGTCGTGGCGAGCGAGACGGTCGACCTGGATCCATCGGCGGCGCTGCTGCGCGTGCACGAGGTGCCGGCCGGCGGGGCGGGATCGCCGGACGTGGAGGTCTCGGTCGTCCACGAGGGCCGGGAGCTGGTGCGCTGGAGCACCGCCGAGGAGCGCGCGGGGATCGGGGAGGTACCCGGCCCCGCCACCGAACCGCCCGCGCCGCACGAGGTGGCGAGCGTGGAGGAGCTGGCGCTGACCGCCGAGCACCTGGAGCTCTACCGGCACGCCACCCGCTCTCCGGAGCCGTACTGGCGCGAGGCGCTGGCCCGCGACCCCGGGCACGTGCCGAGCCTGGTGGGCCTGGCGGTGCGCGCCTACCGCGCCGGCCTGGACGAGGAGGCCGAGGAGCTGCTGCGCCGCGCGGTGGACCGCCTGACCTCCCACCACCCCACGCCGCGGGACACCACCGCGCTGTACCTGCTGGGCGTGGTCCTGGAGGCCCGCGGGCGCGAGGACGACGCCTACGACGCGTACGGGCGCGCGTCGTGGGCGCGGGCGTGGCGGGGACCGGCCGGGTACCGGATGGCGCGGCTGGACGCGCGCGCCGGGCGCACCGAGGCCGCCCTGCACCGGCTGGCCGACGTGCGCCGGGTGGAGCCGGAGCACCTGCAGGCCGCCGCGCTGGAGGTGGTGTGCCGGCGGCGGCTGGGGAACGGCGTGGTCGACGACGCGGAGGACGTGCTGGCCGCCGCGCGCGCCCTGGACCCGCTGGACGCGTGGCTGCGCCACCTCGACGGCCTGCCCGCCAGCGCGGACGCGCAGACCTGCCTGGACGTGGCGCTGGAGCTGGCCGGCGCCGGGGAGCTGGAGGACGCGCTGCAGGTCCTCGACGAGGCTGAGGAGCGCGAGCCGCTGCGCGCGGCGGGGCAACCGGCGGCCGGCCCCCTGCTGGCGCACCACCGCGCACTGGTCCTGGACCGGCTCGGCCGCGCGCAGGAGGCGGCCGCCGCGCGCGCCGACGCCGCGGCGCGCGACACCACGTGGTGCTTCCCCGGCCGGCGCGAGGACGTGGCCGCGCTGAGCGCGTCGGCCGCCGACCCGCGGGCCCGCACCCTGCGCGGGCACTGGCTGTACGCGGCGGGCCGGCACGCCGACGCCGTCGCGGACTGGCGGGCCGGCGCGGCGGGCACACCGGGCGACCCGGTGCCGCACCGCAACCTGGGCCTGGCGCTGGTCAACGACCACCGCGACCTCGAGGCCGCCCGCGCGGCGTACGCGCGGGCGGAGCAGGCCGCCCCGGACGAGGCGCGGCTGCGCTTCGAGGTGGACCAGCTCGACGCGCTGCGCGGCCTGACCCCGCAGCAGCGGCTGGCGCGCTGGCGGGAGCGCTGGGACCTGGCCGAGCAGCGCGACGACGCCCTCGTGGAGGTCGCGCACCTGCTGGTGAGCACCGGCGGCGCGGCGCGGGCCGTGCAGCTGCTGACCACCCGCACGTTCCAGCCGTGGGAGGGCGGGGAGGGTCAGGTGCTCTCCGCGTGGGAGCGAGCCCGGACCCGCCTGGCCCTGCAGGCGCTCGCGGATGACCCGGCCGCGGCGGTGGCGCATCTGCGGGCGGCGCTGGACAGCCCGGCGTGCCTGGGCGAGGCGCGGCACCCGCTGGCGGCGACGGCGCAGCTGCACCTGCTGCTGGGCGACGCGCTGGCCGCGGCCGGCGACGCGGGCGCGGCGCGTGCGGCGTGGGGGGCGGCGGCCGAGCACCGCGGGGACTTCCTGGGGATGAGCACGCAGGAGCACAGCGAGGCGACGTTCTCCTCGGTGCTGGCGCTGCGCCGGCTGGGCCGCGACGACGGGCCGCTGACCTCCTCGCTGCGCCGCTTCCGCGACGCGTTCGCGGCGGCGGTGCCGGTGGTGGACTACTTCGCCACCTCGCTGCCGGACCTGCTGCTGTTCGAGGAGGACCCGCTCGTGGTGCGCGACCGTCGGGTGGTGGTGCTCGACGCGCAGCTGGCGCTGCTGGACGGCGACGCCGGGCGCGCCCGCGAGCTGCTGGCCGACCCGCGGCTGGCCGCCAGCCGGCACGCGGCCGACCTGGCGCACGCCCTGGCCACCCACCCGCAGCTGCTGGGCGCACCCGCCGCCGAGCCCGACACCGAGCCCGCCGCCACGCCCGGTGGACCCGTCACCCGGATCGAGGAGGTGGCCCGGTGACCGCGACGCGGAACCTGCCGGCCGGTGCGCCGGAGAAGCTCGTCATCAGCCTGTGGGACTTCTCCTGGTACGTGCGCACCGGTCCGGGCGAGCCGTTCGAGGACCTCGACGCCGCCTTCGCGCAAGCGGTGGAGCGCGGCTGCAACGCGGTGCGGATCTGCGCGATGCCGTTCCTGCTGTTCCGCTCCGGCGTGGACACCTCCGCGCTGCGGCTCGGTCCGCTCGGCGGGGAGTACGGGCAGGGCGTGCGCTGGTACGACGTGGCGCACGAGACGACGATCGATGCGCGCGAGCACACTTTGGCGTTCTTCCGCGCCGCGCAGCGCCACGACGTGCACGTCATCGTCTCCAGCTGGGAGTACCAGCAGTCGCCGTCGTTCGCGCTGGACCCCGCCTGGTACGAGGCGCTGCACGCGGTGGACCCTGACGAGCGGGCGGAGGTCCTGGCCGACGCGCACGCCGACCTGATCGACCTGCTGGTGGTCGAGGGCCTGGACGAGACGGTACTGTTCACCGAGCTGCACAACGAGGTCCAGATCGGCTTCCTCGTCGACGGCCTGGGCGTGGAACGCGGCGAGGCGGCGGTGCGGGCGCTGACGGACCGCCTGGAGCGCGGAATCCGCTGCTTCAAGCAGCGTCACCCCGACCGGCTGTGCACGGTGAACTACGCCGGGGTGCCGGTCGGTGCGCTGAGCGCGGTGCCGCCCAGCGCGGAGGTCCTCGTCGTGCACCCCTACGCCTACGGCAACCTGCAGGAGCTCATCGACGTCTTCGGCCTGCGCGGGCCGGTGGAGGAGTTCTCCCGTGAGCGGGCGGCCCCGCTGCTGCGCCCGGGCGCGCCCGAGGTGGGCGACTGGGGGCCGGGCGAGGACAACGCCTGGAAGCTGGACGCCACGGTCGTCTCGCTGCCCGAGGTGTACGTGCACGACTGGTGCGACCCGGAGGCCTTCGACCGCTGGCTGTACGACCGCTGGGGCGAGCACCGCCTGGCGGTGGAGCAGAAGCTCACGCTGTGGCTGGAGGTCGCCGCCGACTGGGCCGCGGCGCGCGGGGTCCCGCTGGTGCTGGGCGAGGGGTATGTCGGCTACACCCCCAAGCGCGGGCGCTTCGAGGAGGGACCGGTCGGCGCGGAACTGTGCCGCCGGGCCGTGCGCGAGGCGCACCGCCTCGGCGCGTGGGGCGCGGTGGTCTGCTCCAACGCCGCGCCGCAGCACAGCATGTGGGCCGACGTCGCCCTGCAGCGCGAGTGCGCGGCCCTCCTGACCGGCACCACCCCCACCGACCGGCCCGATCAGCCCGACGGGCCCGGCACCACCCACCACGACCGCGCCGACGACGGCGCACAGGAGGTTCGACGATGAACTCCCGACTCTCGCGGCGCAGCCTGCTCGCGGCCACGGCCGGCCTCGGCGGCGCCGGCCTGCTGACCGGTTGCGTCGGCACCAGCGGCTCGGAGGGCGGCGGCGCGGCCGCCGGCGGTGGAGGGGGCGGCGGTGGCGGCATCGTCTTCCAGAACTCCATCCAGGACACCGCGCCCAAGGCGGCCCTCGAGGCGATCGTGCAGAGCTACGACGGCGACGTGACGATGAACTCGGTCGCCACCGAGCAGTTCCGCGCCCAGCTGACCAACTACCTGCGCTCGAACGACCCGCCGGACGTCATGAGCTGGTACGCCGGGTCGGTGGCCCGCGACTACGCCGCCCAGGGCCTGCTGCTGGACGTGTCGAGCATGTGGGAGGGCGACGGCGCGTGCGCGGGCTTCTCCGAGGCGCTGAAGAACCTGTCCAGCGCCGACGACGGCACCCAGATCTTCGTCCCCACCAACTACTACTGGTGGTCGGTCTTCTACAAGAAGAGCGCCTTCGAGCGCTGGGGCGTGCAGCCGCCGACGACGTGGGACGAGTTCCTCGCGCTGTGCGAGAACCTCTCGGGCCAGGGCGTCGCCCCGCTGGCCAACGGCATCGGCTCCACCCCGTGGATGGCGTCGGGCTGGTTCGACTACCTGGACCTGCGCATCAACGGGGCGCAGTACCACCGCGAACTGCTGGCCGGGGAGCACTCCTTCACCGACCCGGAGGTCGTCGCGGTCCTGGAGCAGTACGAGCGGCTCATCCCCTACTTCGACCCGAACATGGGCTCGTACTCGGCGCAGGACGCGTCCGTGCCGATGGCGCAGGACCAGGCCGGCATGTACCTCATCGGCGCCTTCGTCACCCAGTACTTCCCCGAGGACCAGCGCGACGACCTGGACTTCTTCTCCGTCCCGGTGATCAACCCGGACGTGCCGACGGCTGAGGAGGCCCCGACGGACGGCTACTTCGCCGCGGCCGGCACCTCCGACCCCGACGCCACGATCGCCTTCCTGTCCTACCTGGCCGCCCCGGAGCAGCAGCAGGCCTTCATCGAGCAGTCCGGGTCCTCCAACCTGCCGACGTCCCCGGACGTCGACACCTCGCAGTTCAGCCCGCTGGTGCAGAAGGGCATCGAGCTGCTCAACTCCACGGAGGAGATCACCCAGTTCTTCAACCGCGACTCCTCCGACGCGCTGCAGACGACGGCGGACACCGCGCTGACGCAGTTCCTCGCCGACCCGGGCTCGCGCGACCGGGTCCTTCAGGAGTGGCAGCGGGCCGCGGAGGGGGTCTTCGGGCAGTGAGCAGCGACGTGAGGGCCGCGGCGCGGCCGGCGCGGCGGGGGTCCGACGGCCCCCGTCCCGCCGGCGGCGCCCGCGGCCCCGCCCGGCCGGGCGGCCCTTCGCTGGGCGCCCGGCTGCGGCGGGTGCCGCTGCTGGTGTGGGTGTTCCTGCTGCTGCCGCTGGCGGTGGAGCTGTTCTGGGTCTTCTGGCCGGCCGCCAACTCCTTCTCCCTCTCGCTCACCCGCTGGGACGGCATCAGCCCGGCCGAGCCCGTGGGCCTGCAGAACTTCACCGACCTGGCCGAGGACCCGATCTTCCGCACGGCCCTGACCAACAACGCGCTCTGGGTGCTCGGCTTCGGCGTCCTGTCCGTGGTGGGCGGCCTGGCGCTGGCGGTGGCGCTGAACAGGCCCGGCCGCGGGGTGGGCTTCTACCGCAGCGCGATCTACCTGCCGATGGTCGTCTCGATGGCGGTGACGGGCCTGTTCTGGCGGGTGATGTACCAGCCGGGCGGCCCGGTGAACGCCGGCCTGGAGGCAGTGGGGCTGGGCTCGCTGCAGCGGCAGTGGCTGGCCGACCCGGACGTGGCGCTGGCGGCGATCCTCGTGGCCGCGGTGTGGCGGCAGGTCGGCTACATCATGGTGCTGTACCTGGCCGGGCTGAAGGGCTGCGACGCGA
Source organism: Kineococcus auxinigenes (assembly GCF_050871525.1). Lineage (NCBI taxonomy): Bacteria > Bacillati > Actinomycetota > Actinomycetes > Kineosporiales > Kineosporiaceae > Kineococcus > Kineococcus auxinigenes. Next base: position 11,790 of record NZ_JBKBCT010000006.1, read on the forward strand.
CGCTGGAGGAGGCCGCGGCGGTCGACGGCGCGAGCGCCTGGCAGCGCTTCTGGCACATCGTCATGCCGCAGCTGCGCGGGGTGAACACGGTGGTCTTCGCGGTCACCGTCATCGACTCGCTGCGCACCTTCGACATCGTGTGGGCGATGACCCGCGGTGGTCCCTACAACACGACGCAACTGCTGAGCACGTACATGTTCCAGCAGGCGTTCACGTCGGGGAACCTCGGCTACGCCTCGGCGATCGCGGTCGTCATCTTCGTCCTGGCGATCGGCTTCATCATCACCTACCTGGCCCGCCAGGCCCGCGCGGAGGAGCAGTCGTGACCGCCACCACCCTCGCCCCCGGCAGCGCCGCCGCACCGCGACCGCGGCGGCCGCGGCGAGCCCGCTCGCCGTGGTTGCACGTGGTCATGGTGCCGCTGACCCTGCTGTGGCTGAGCCCCGTCGTCTACGTCGGGCTCATCGCGTTCCGCTCCTTCGACGACATCGCCGCCCGCGGACTGGCGGCGCTGCCGGCGTCCTTCACCCTGGACGGCTTCGCGACGGCCTTCAGCGGCGGCGGGCTGGTGCGGGCGCTGGGCAACAGCATCGCCGTGACCGCGTGCGCCGTGCTGGCCTCGCTGCTGCTGTCGTCGTGGGCGGCGTACTCCCTGAGCCGCTTCGCGATCCCGGGCCGCAAGACGATCCTGCTGGCGATGCTGGCCGGCAACCTGCTGCCCCCGCAGATCCTGCTGGTTCCGGTGGCGCGCATCAGCGAGTCCCTCGGCATCGCCGACACCCTCTTCGCGCTCGTGGCGGTGCAGGTGGGCTTCGGCATCGGCTTCTACACCTTCGTGCTGCACGGCTTCATGCGCGGGCTGCCGGAGGAGCTGTTCGAGGCCGCCCGCCTGGACGGGGCGGGCGCGGGGCGCATCTACCTGCGGATCGTCCTGCCGCTGAGCCGCCCGGCGATGGCGGCGCTGGCGGCCCTGGCCACCACGTGGATCTTCAACGACCTCATCTGGGCGCTGACGGTCCTGCGCTCGGAGTCGAAGTTCCCGATCACGGCGGCGCTGCTGAACCTCATGGGCGGCTACTCCAGCGCGTGGAACGTCATCGCGGCGGCCTCGCTCGTCGCGGCGATCCCCACCGCGGTCGTGTTCTTCCTCTTCCAGAAGCAGTTCGTCTCCGGGCTGCTGGTGGGCTCGAACAAGTGAGCGGCCCGTGGACGCTGCCGACCCGCTCCGGGGAGCACGTCGTCGCGCTCGCCCCGGACGGGGCGGGTCTGGTGCGCGTGCACTGGGGCGCCCGCGGCGGTGCGCAGCCGGCCCCGGCGCCACGGCGCACGTCCTTCGAGACACCGCTGGACCTGCTGCCGCTGGAGGCCACCGCGCTGGGCACCCGCTCCGCGCACGCCGCCGAACTCGTCGCCCGCCGCGCCGACGGGCTGCGCGGTGTCCGGCTGCGCGCCGCCGGCGAGGTGACGCTGACGGTCGGCGGGGAGGTGCACGAGCTGCGCGCGCCGTTCACCGACGAGGTCGCCGAGGTGGACGTGGAGCTGGTGCTGCGCAGCAGCACCGCCCACGACGTGGTCACCAAGCACGCGGTGGTGCGCAACCGCTCCCCGCACGCGGTGGAGCTGCTGCGCTGCTGGGGTGGCGCGTTCACCCCGCCGGTCGGGCCGGGCGCGCGCGTGGGGACGCTGACGGGGGCGTGGTCGCGGGAGTTCACCGAGGCCGTCGTGGACCTGCCGGTCGGGACGTTCAGCCTGGGCAGCCGGCAGGGCGTCACCTCGCACAGCGCCTCCCCCGTCGTCACCGTCCGCGCCCGCGACGGCCAGGAGGACCGCGAGAGTCGCGACGCCGGGACGTACGCGGTGGCGCTGGCGTGGAGCGGGTCGTGGCGGCTGCAGGTGGAAGCCGTGCCGTTCGCCGACCACGTGCGCGTGGCCGGCGGCCCCGACGACGAGGCCGGCGTGGTGACGCTGCCACCGGGCGGGTCGGTGACCACCCCGGAGCTGGCCGGGCTGTGGGTTCCCGGCGGCCCGGACGAGGCCGCCCAGGCGTGGCACGCCTACCAGCGCACGCTGGCCCGCTCCACGGGCCCCCAGCACCGGCCGGTGGTGGCGAACTCCTGGTACGCCACCGGCTTCGGCGTGCGGGCGGAGCACCAGCTCGCGCTGGCGGACGTGGCCGCCGACCTGGGCGCAGAGGTGTTCGTCGTCGACGACGGCTGGTTCCGCGGCCGCACCTGCGACCGCGCCGGGCTCGGCGACTGGGACGTCGACGAGGCGAAGTTCCCCGGCGGGCTGGAACCTCTGGTCGCGGGCGTGCGCGAGCGCGGCCTGCGCTTCGGGCTGTGGGTGGAGCCGGAGGCCGTCAACGAGGACAGCGACCTGTTCCGCGCCCACCCGGAGTGGGTGCACCGCGCGTCGGGCCGGGACCCGGTGCGGCTGCGCCACCAGCTCGTCCTCGACCTGGGCCGCCCGGAGGTGGAGGCGTGGGTGCTGGCGCAGTTGCGCCGGCTGCTGACCCGCTACGGGATCAGCTACCTGAAGTGGGACATGAACCGCGCGATCACCGACGGCGGCGGCGCCGTGCCCGGTGGGGACGACTGGTCCTGGCGGCACACGCAGGCGTACCACCGCGTGCTGGACGCGCTGCGGGAAGAGTTCCCGCACGTCACCGTGGAGGCGTGCGCGGGCGGCGGCGGCCGCATCGACCTGGCGGTGCTGGCCCGCACCGACGTGGTGTGGCCCAGCGACGAGACCGGACCGCGCGACCGGCTGGCCGTGCAGCACGGGTTCCTGTCCACCCACCCGGCGTGGGTGATGAGCTCGTGGGTGACCGACGAACCGGACGTGCTGGACCGCGATCCCGTCAGCGTCGACTTCCGGTGCGTCGTGGCGATGGCCGGGGTGATGGGCCTGGGCGGGGACCTGCTGCGCTGGAGCCCAGAGCAGCGGGAGCGGGTGCGCGAACTGGTGGCGCTGCACCGCTCGGTGCGGCACGTCCTGCACGGCGGCCTGGTGCGCCGGCACGGCACCCCCGCAGATGCCGCGTACGCGGTGCAGTACACGGGTGAGGCGACGGTGGTCGTGCTGGCGTGGGCGCGGCCGGGCCGCCCCGCCGCCTGGCGGGTGCCACTGGGCGACCTGCCGGCTGGTTCTCGGCTGCGTGCACCTGACGGCTCGACGTTCGCGGTGGAGGACGGACTGGTGGTGACGTGGTCGCGCGGCGACTGCGACGTGATCGTGCTGGACCGCGTGTGAGCACCTGGCGCCCGCGCCCGCTCCTCGTGCAGACCGACGACGCCCACGGCGGACGGTGGACGTCGCTGCGCACGCCCGAGCGCGAGTGGCTCTGGTGCAACCCCGCCGCGCCCCCGGCCGCGCGCGCCGCCGCGCGACCCGGTCACGCGTTCGTCGACACCGGCGGGGTGGAGGAGTGCTTCCCCACCCTGCGCGGCACACCCGACCACGGCGACGTGTGGTCGCAGGCGTGGACCACCGAAGGGCCGGGCAGCGCGTCCGTGCGGACGGGAGCGCTGTCGCTGCGGCGCTCGCTGGCGGTGCAGGACGAGGCCGTGGTCGCCGCCTACGACGTGACCGGCCCACCCGGCGCGCACGTACTGCACGCCGTGCACGCCCTCCTCGACCTCTCCCCCGCCGCCCGACTCCTCGTCCCCGACGCGCCACCCGTGACGGTGCTCGACCAGCCGGCGCCCGGCCGGTCCGTGCGCACCACCTGGCCCGACGGCGCCGGCGTCCCGCTCGACGCGCTCGGCCCCGACGACGGCACCGCCCGCTGCGCCGTCGTCGCCACCGACAGCGTCGACGTCCTCGACGGCGCCGACCGGCTGTCCCTGCGGTGGCAGGTGGTGCGCGGCACCGGGCCGGTGTCCCTCGTGGTGTGGCGCAACCTCCGCGGGTGGCCGCAGGCGGCGCCCTACCGGTCCGTGGGCGTCGAGCCGCTGCTCGGCGCGTCCGCGGACCTGGCAACCGCGAGCGCCGGGGAGACCGGCGTGCTCGACGCCGACGGCCAGCTCACGTGGCGGCTGACGCTCACCGCGCACCGTGAGGGCTGACAACCGGCGTGCAGGCGCCCGCTACAAACGCAACCAACAGACACCGATGTTGTGTCTGTTGTGTTTCATACCGTGTCTCACGCCAGCACGTCGTCAACCTGTGCGAGCGCCGCGACCTGCCCCACACGACGACGGGCGCGCGGCTGAGCCGGGACCAGCGCCGCAGCCTGTAGCTGGCGGAATGGGCGGACCTGCTCGACGGGCCCGTCGAGGGCACCCTGACGGCCCTGACCTCCCCGTCCCCGCGGGCGCGGGAGCTGCGGCAGAACTCGCCCTTCGCCGCCGTGCTGTCCGAGGTGGAGCGCCGGCGCGTGCGCGAGGCCTTCGCGCAGCACTCCTCGGCGTCCTCACCGTGGGGCACGGAGTGAGCACGAGCGCCTCGCACAACCCCACGCACCACCAGCCGGATCGTCGGCGACCTCGATGCCAGCGACCGCCGCGCTTGCGGTTCCTCCGCACGTGAATCACAAGCACTCAGGTGGTGAGCAGTCCTCCTGGTGATTCACGGGGCCGTGAGCACCACCACAGCAGGGCATGCACTACCGACCGACCCGCCGCGGCACTGGCCGCGCCGGTGGCTCGACCGCCGTGTCCCCGGCCGGTGAGGCCAAGGAGCGCTCGAACCCGGTGATGAGGTCGATGAGCCCGTCGACCTCGAAGGCGCGGTTCCGCCGCCCCGCGGTCGTCTGTCGCAGCACACCGGCGACATGCAGCCGGTCGACGGCCTCGTTGACCGCCTGCGTGGAGCGCCCGGTGAGCTTGACCAGCTGGGCGACGGTGAGCACCGGCGCCTGGGGCAGCACCTCGTCGAGCAGCTGCGCCACGGTGGATCCGGCCCGCACGGTCCCGACCTTCTCGCGCCACCGCTGCGCCAGCTCGGCCAGGCCGGTGGTGAGCCCGGCGACGCGTTCGCACGCTTCGGTGGTGGCCGCGGCGAAGACGGCGATCCACTCGGCCAGGCCGCTGGGGTCCTCCGGCGCTGCGCGGTAGGAGGTGAGCCCGGCGACGTAGTCCCGGCTGCGGGTGGCGAGCACGAGGCTGATCGGCGGCACGTGTCGCGGGCTCAAGCCGCGCCGGGCGAGCACCACGTGGATGAGCGCGCGACCGGTGCGGCCGTTGCCGTCGGCGAAGGGGTGGATGGTCTCGAACTGCGCGTGCGCGATGGCCGCCTGCACCAGCGGGGAGTGCCAGTCCGACTCCAGGTACTCGGCGAGGTCCTCCAGCAGCACGCCAACCTCGCCGGGGGGCGGGGGCACGAAGTCAGCGCGGCACGGGTTGTAGCTCGACCCGCCGATCCAGTTCTGCCGGTCCCGCACCTGCCCAGCCCAGGAGGCGTCCCGGGTGCCGGCCAGCAGGGCGCGGTGGATGTCGCGGATGCCGTCGACGCCGACACGGGGTCGGCGGGCGACGTCGTCGACGGCCGCCCGCATGGCGTCGATGTTGCCGAGGACCTCGGCGGCCCCCTCGTCGGGTGAGGAGCCGTCCGTGGCGCGCGCGGCGTCGGCGCGCGCCAGCCGGCGGCCGCCGATCTCCAGGCCCTCGATGCGCGAGGACGCCACCGCTTCGGCGCGCAGCAGCAGTCGGGCGATGGCCTCGTAGCCGCGGTAGGGCAGGTCCGAGCTGTTGAGGCGCTGCACGGCTCGCTCAGCGTCGGAGACGTCGGCGATCACGTCCGCAGGCAGGAGCACCTCTCGACCCACGAGGGGGTCCGGGACGAAAGCGTCGTAGCGGCACGGCTGGCGGTGCCGCCGGGGAAGCCCGACCACGTCAGCCGGGTCAGGGCTCCAGACAGCACTCACCACACGGGACATGCCGACATCATAATCAAGGTTGTGCCACAACCTTGATGATGAGTCGATGTCAGTCACCTTCCGTGGACGAGCCTGCGGAGTTGCCGCCGCGTCTCCCCGTCGGTGGCGTAGAGCACTGTCCCGACCATGCCGCGGGTGAGCAGCACCTTGTAGACGTTGCGCACGAGCCGGTCGAAGTCTGCGTCACTGACCCGGGTGCGGTTGCGGAAGTCCGGGTCCTTGTTGGCGGACCGGTCACTGACGAAGCGGCCGTCCCGCCACAGCAGGTCCGGCCCGATGATGACGCCGCTCCAGTCGTACTCGAAGCCCTGCGCGGTGTAGATGCAGCCGACCTGCCCGAAGCCTCCGGGTTCGGTCGCCCACAGCGCCGCGGGTGGGGCGTCGCCGACGGCGCGGTCGCCGGGGACGTTCCACGGCCGCGCCCAGTCGCCGATGCGCACGTCGGGCACCAGGCCACCGCCCGGGGACGGCGTCTTGCTCCACGGCCAGCAATAGCCGGCGGACATGCGCGCGGAGTAGCCCTCCTCACGCTTGGCGGCGAGGAACTGCTCCATCTCCTCGGGGGTGTCCGCGACGACCACCTCGAAGGTGTCGTCACCGGCCCAGTCCTCCACACCGGCGTCGTCGAGGCCGAGCAGCCGCTGCACCCAGCGCACGTACTCGGCGCTGCCACCGCAGCGGAACTGCGCGTCCAGCTCCACGGTGAGGACGTCCAGTCCGAGGCGCTGCGCGTGCCGGGTGATCTCCTCCTTCGAGCCCATCTCCCCCGGGCGGACGACCTGGTGCTGGTCGAGCAGGAACACCGGTACGCGTGCAGCGGCGATGAGTTCCTCGACCTGGGGACGTCCCGTCCGGTGAGCCGCGGGCGTCCACCGGCTCGCCGACGTCTCACGGATGCGGTGCGCCTCGTCGAGGATGAGGACGTCCAGGTCGTTGGGCTCCGCGACGATGAAGTCGTTGAAGTACTTGAACAGAGATCGCACCTTCGGTGCCCGCTTCCCGGCGACCTTGCGCAACGTCTGTGTGAAGGAGCGCGAACCCGTGGCGTGCAGGGCGGTCTGGCCCTTGCGTGACAACTCGCCGAGCAGGGAGAGCGCGACGACGCTCTTGCCGCTGCCCGGCCCGCCCGTGACGAGGACGATGCGCTTGCTGTTGCCGGCTTTCGCCTGCTTCACCTGGTGCAGCACGAGGTCCACGGCCTCCTGCTGCTCGCCGACGAGGCGGAACTGCTCACGGTCCCGGATCTCGGCGGCGGCGACCTCGAGCAGCTGCCGCGACGGCGCTACCTTCGACCCGAGCAGCTCGTCCGCCGCCGACGCCCCGGAGACTCCCGGCGCGAGACGGGTGCGTAGGTAGTCGCGCAGCGCGCCGCTCTCCGCGCCCGTGAAGAGCCGGCCCGCCCGGTCCATCGTGTAGTCGCCCAGTTCGGCGACCGCTCCGGGCTGGGTGGCGTTGTGCAGGTAGGCGACGCCGGCGACAGCGTCATGCGCGAACTCGAGCGAGCGGGTGAAGTCGAGCAGGTACTCGACGTACCCGCGCACCTGCTTGACCGGGTGCAGCTTCGGCGGCCCCGCCATGCCCGGCACCACGACGAGGTCGGGGTTGTCCTCGAAGCGGTGCGCAGCGCTCCACTGCTTCAGCTCGACGACGACGTAGGAGGGCCGTCCAGTGGTCGGGTGCACACCGGCGAGCACGACGTCCGTGCGCTTCGACGTCAGCGGCAGCCGGTGTTCGAGCAGCACCTCGACCTCCCCGAGCCCGGCCTCGACGAGGTCGGCGGCGAGCACCGGCAGGCTCTTCTCCCACGAGGCTCGCTCACTGGGGCTGGGCCCGTGGCCTGACGCGTAGAGCATCTGCTCGATGAGCCTCTCCACGACGGAGCCGGTGGGCAGCTCGTCCTTGAGCTGAGCGGCGGAACGACGGACCAACGACACAGGACATCCCCAGGGCAGCACGAAGTCTCGTGCGGGTGGGGGCGTGTCCTGTGCCCAGCGAAAGCGTGGGCGGCGGAAGCCGGTCGGGCCGCGTCAGCACACTAGCGAACTGATCCCTACGCACCCTTAACGACTCGGCATCGCGACGGTTCGAGGAGTGACCTGACTGCCCGGTCTCTGACCGGCCCCGTCGACGTGCGCGTCGAGGACGTCGCCTACACCTACCCCGGCACCGCCAAGACCGTCCTGACCGGCGTCACCCTGCACCTGCCTGCCGGCTCCCGCACCGCCGTCGTCGGCGAGACCGGCTCCGGCAAGACCACCCTCGCCCGCCTCGTCACCCGCCTCGTCGACCCCGCCGCCGGCCGGGTGCTGCTCAACGGGATCGACGCCCGCGACCTGCCCAGCCGCGAACTGCACCGCCGCATCGTCGCCGTCCCCCAGGAGGGCTTCCTCTTCGACGCCACCGTCGGCGACAACGTCCGCCGCGGCAAGCCCGGCGCCACCGACGACGACGTCCGCGCCGCCTTCGCCGACCTCGGCCTCACCGCCTGGCTCGACGGCCTCCCCGACGGCCTCGACACCCCCGTCGGCCAGCGCGGCCAACGCCTCTCCGCCGGCGAGCGCCAGCTCGTGGCGCTCGCCCGTGCCCACCTCGCCGATCCCGACCTGCTCGTCCTCGACGAGGCCACCTCCTCCGTCGACCCCGCCACCGAAGTGCGGCTGCAGCGGGCCCTCGAAGGGGTGCTCAGCGGGCGGACCTCCGTGGCGATCGCGCACCGGCTCTCCACCGCGGAGGCCGCGGACACGGTGGTGGTCGTCGACTCCGGGCGGGTCGTCGAGGTGGGGCCGGCAGTGGAGCTGGCGCACGCCGGGGGGCCGTACTCGCGGTTGCACGCGGCGTGGACGGCACAGCACGCGTGAGCGCAGCGGCCGCAGGGTGATGTCGACCAATACGGCGGCATCTCGATCGTCGTTACGCCGGTAGGGCGACACGCCCATCGCTCGGCTCTTGAGCCTGCCTAGTAGCACATCGGCATTGCGATCAGTTGTTCCTTCATCGAGGGTTACGTCGATGACCTCGCGGTTACTTGGCAGGCCAAAAGAACTAGTTGCTGCCTTTTAACCGCCCAATCACAAGGTCGACGACGGTGGGTCTCGGCGGGGCGGCCAGGGTGAGTGGCCGTTGTGCCGCAGTGGATTTCGTCCAGGCGTGTCTGGTGCTGCTCGGGACGTTGGCTGCACCTTTGGCTGCACGGTGCGGCTTGGCCGGCTGGGGCCCACGTAAGCGCTCGGGTGGCCTGCCGGAGCTCGGCGGCTTGGGCTGCGCAGCTGAGGCCGTGAGCCGACGTCGAGATGCAGCCACCTCGCGAAGCGACGAGGAGGCGGACACGGCCATGCTCCCAGACCACCCCCACCTCCAGGCCTGCTCCGGCGAGCGGGTCGGGCCGCGCCACGAGTGCTGCCACAGGGCTCCGGGCCTGGGCGGGACGGAGGCCTCCTACCGCGGCCGCGCTACGAGGTTGGGGCCGCGTCCGGCGTAGTCAGAGCTGACCAGACCAGCACCAGGACGCGTTCGAAAACGACTCAGCGTGACGACAGACAGTCGGCTGACCGTGGATCTTTGACCTTCCGGTGGCCTATCAGCGCGTCGCCAAGATGCGTCCGCTGACTTCCCTAGGAAGTGAACTAGGGAAAAGAAGGTGCCATGTCCCCGCGCCCCACCTCGCTCCTGGCTACCGGAGCCCTGGTCTTCACCATGCTCGGCGTCGCTCCTGTCGCCGCCTACGCAGCCCCGCCAACGTCCGCGGTGGCGCTATGCGGTGGCCAGGTGCCGACCGAGACGGTGAAGTTTGACCCGTCCCAGGTCGTCTATGGCATGCCTGCTCGTTACGTCATCCTCATTGTGGCGGGCAAGCACCAGGTCAGGGGCGGCGGTGGCAACGACGTCATCTGCGCCCCGGCCGAGGGCGGCAGCGTCCTCGACGGTGGTGACGGCGACGACGTCCTCATTGGAGGTCCTGGCGCTCAGCAGCTCAGCGGCGGCGCGGGCAACGACACCCTCATCGGCGGCACCGGAGCCGATCAGCTCACCGGCGGCGCCGGGACCGACACCGTCGACTACAGCGACCGCACCACCTCGGTGATCGCCGACCTCGACGGCTCCGCCAACGACGGCGCGCCTGGTGAGGGTGACCGCATCAGCACCGACGTGGAGAACCTGACCGGCGGCGCGGGCAACGACACCCTCACCGGCAACGACGCCCCGAACAAGATCATCGGTGGCGCCGGTGACGACGACGTCTCCGGCGGCGCGGCTGACGACGACATCAGCGGTGGTGCCGGCAACGACAAGCTGGTCGGCGACGCCCGACGTGACCGCATCTCCGGTGACGCCGGCACTAACCTGTGCGACAGCGACTTCACCGACGAGCCCGCCGCCTACTGCATCTATGACTCGACCGCCCCGGTGGTCAGCGGTGTTGAGATGACGAGTCCGGTCGTCGACATCACCTCTGGCCAGTCTGTGCGGCTGCGCATGAAGGTGACCGATGACCTCAGCGGTGTCGACACCGTCTTCGCAACCATCGCTGGACCGAACGGGATGCAGGTGAGCCCCTCCCTGCACCGCAATGCCCGCGCCGCCACGACCAGCCGCAATGCTCGGGACGTCGTTATCGAGGCGACGGTGCCGCTGCCCGCGACCGCTGCGTCCGGCGCCTGGAGCATCAATGAGGTGCGGGTCGTCGACCGGGCATGGAACCGTGCCAGCTACACCAAGCAGACTGCGGCTCCCAGGCCCGGCGACGCCGTGCGCACCTATCCTGCAGCGCCGGCCACCTTCGAGGTTCGCGGCGCCGAAGTCGACAAGATCGCACCCGTCCTGAGCAACATCAAGGTGCTCACCCCTGTCGTCGATGCCTCCAAGCTGGGTGCCTCGGTCATCGTCGAGTTCAACGCCCGGGATGAGGGCAGCGGCTTGGACTACATCCGGGCCGATGCACAGACCTACGACCCGGCGAGGCGCATCTACGTCACCAAGACCGGCGGGTCACTCAACATCGAGCGGCTCGACGGGACCAACGTGACAGGCTTGGCCAACGGCCGGTACCGGGCCACATTCGTCCTTCCGCCCACCATGACGGCTGGGACTTCGGCGCTCGAATTCCGCGCCGTCGACCGACAGCGCGACTTGCGGTACTTCACGGCACCGTTCACGGTGTCCGCGGGCGCGGCGGACGTCACCGCACCCGTACTGCTCTCCTCGACCACGATGACTCCTCTCATCGACAAGTCGAAGAGCCTCAAGGCCGAGTTCCGCCTGACGCTCCAGGAGGAGGCGTCGGAGGCACGTGTCGTCGTCGCCGACATCGTCGGACCCAACGGGCAGTCGCGCTCAGTGCATGCAACTGCCGTCGGCCCCGCCACTGGCATCAGCACGTGGAGAGTCGCCTTCGACCTGCCCGCAGAGGCCGCCGCAGGCGTCTGGCGCGTCAACGCCGTCCGCGCCCGCGATCTAGCCGGCAACACCATGGCCGCAACCGCAGAGGTTCGCTCGATCGTCGGCGGCCAGTCCGTCACCACCCCGCTTGAGGCTCTGCGCGGAGCGACACTGACCGTCCTGTGATCCACCAATAGACAGCAGGAGGCCCCGGGACCGGCGCGCCAGCGCCGCAGCCCGGGGCCTCCTGCTGTCTGGCTCGCGGAGCGGGCCCTTGACGGAGGATGGAAACTTTTCACCCGTGCCACCAAGCTACGGCTCCCCGCTAGTTGATAGCTTTCATCGTGACGGATTGGGAGGCGCGCGACGGTGCACCTCCCCGGCTACCAGCCCGACGGAGGCGTCGTGAATGAGCTAACCCTCGGAACGCTGGACGAGTCATACGCAGATGTCATCGACCCGGAAGAAGTTGATTTCCAAGACATCGAGCGACCTTGGAACCCCGATGACATCCGCGTAACAACCCGAAGCTTCTCGTTGCGAAACATGCTGGACGCAATCGAGGAAGAGGGCTTGGATCTCGCTCCTGACTTTCAGAGACTGCGCGTATGGAAGGCAGTGCAGAAGGCCCAGTTGATCGAGTCAATCCTCCTGCAAATTCCTCTCCCTGCCTTCTATTTCGCCGAGGATCAGGACGGAACTCTTAGAGTCGTTGACGGCGTTCAGAGGCTTAGTACGATTTACGACTATTGTCGAGGCGGATCTGACGGTCGCGGCGGCTTCGCCCTAAGCGGCTTGGAGTATGTTGGCGATGTCACCGGCATGAGATTCAAGGACCTCCCGGCACTTTGGCAAAGACGTATTCACAATACGCAAATCATTGCCCATGTGATCGATCCGACCACGCCAACACCTGTGATGTACGACATTTTCCGCAGAATCAATACGGGCGGAACGCCACTGAACGGTCAAGAGATCCGCCATTGCATAAGCCGGGAGCGCAGTCGCACCTTCCTGAAGCGCCTAGCGGAAACAGAAGATTTCACATTGGCAACCGGGGGACTCCTGCGTAACCAGCGACGCATGATTGACCGAGAGGTTGCCCTCCGCTTCGTTGCCTTTTGGCTTCAAGGTCCAGAGAGATTCAATACCACCATGGATGAATTCCTTTGGACGGCTACTGAGGCTCTAGATGATCCTCGCCGAGTTTCAGATGCCGAGCTCCTTGATATTGAGGCGCGATTCCTTAAAGGGCTGCGCTCGGCTGTTGACATTTTTGGCCCCCACGCGTATCGCAAGTGGCCAGAGGGAGATGAGCGGCTCTTGCCTTTCAATCGCGCTTTATTCGATAGTTGGACTGTTGAGCTTGCGCGAATTGACCAAAGTCTTGACTCCAGTACTCAGTCCACCATCAGAACCGAGGCGCGAGCAATGATGCGTGACGATGATGAGTACCTAGCTTCTATCACCGCTTCCACCGGGGACCGACGACGCGTCGAGACACGATTCCTAACTGCCCGCTCCATCATTTCGCGAGCCCTCTCATGATCGAGAATCTTTCAGTTGAGAATTTTAAGGCCTTCCGAAGCGCATCGCTCGACTTCAGACCGCTGACGACACTGACCGGTTTGAATAGCGCTGGCAAGAGCACGGTGCTGCAGGCACTACTTTTGGCTCAGCAGGCTTGCGAGGGCGACGGTGACATCTCACTGAACAATCGAGACGGCTTAGCGTTGGGCGAAGCGCTGGACGTACTCTATGCCGAGGCCGAGACGTCAAGCATCACCATTTCCGTTACGGTAGATGGTGCAACAAACGATCTTGTTTTCGATGTTCCTGACGCGCGCACCATCGGACTCGAACTCCGGCCTGTTACGGCGATCACAATGTGCAGAATAGTGCACACTTATTTGTCCGCGGAGCGCCTTGGTCCACGAGACCTCCTTGAAGTCTCGGCTGAGACGAGGGGACGACTAACCGTAGGCCACCAAGGGCAATTTACGGCTCACGTATTGGCCGAGTACGGTCGCGAACAGGTACAAGGGACACTCATTCACCCCGGATCGGAACACTCTGGCACGACTGTTAGTCGTCAGGTGGAATCATGGATGAGCAGCATCCTCGGTGACCTGCAGATTCAGTCTACGTGGCTACCTTCGACCAGTGCGGCCATGCTGCGGTTTAAGGGGCGTGACGTCCTTACCGAGTGGCTGAGGCCAGCGAACGTAGGATTCGGCCTGACCTTTGCCTTGCCGATCATTTTGGCAATATTGACGGCCAGAACAGGCGATACGGTTCTTGTGGAGAATCCCGAGGCACACTTACACCCACGAGCACAATCAGCCATGGGACGCTTCCTTGGGCGTGCAGCTGGCGGCGGAATTCAGATTGTAGTCGAAACGCATAGCGATCACGTCATCAATGGAATGCGGCTTGCCGTCGCTGAGGACCGAACTTTGCAGGCGAGTGATCTAGGCATCTACTACTTCGGCGGCGCCGGAGACGTCATCACCATCGAAGCCACGGCTAGTGGCGGCCTCAGCGAGTGGCCTGCAGGCTTCTTTGACCAGGCCGAGCATGACCTCGCCAAACTATCCCGTATCCGAAGGGCGCCACTCGGGTGAGGTACATAGTCGACGAGGCAGCCTTGGAGTTCCGCTATGTGGAACCTGACAGATTGAACGACACACTAGACGAACTCGCGGTGCTTACTAGCAACCTTCGGTCGCAGGGTGCAAAGCTGGAAATTGTTAGCGGCTGGGGCAACTTGCCCTGCCGCTATGGCGAAGACGTAGCGACCACCCTTTGCACGAGCACGCTCGCTGACCGAGACACGCGCAATTTGTTGCTGGGGCTACTGGGCAAGTGCACCTATTGGGACGAGGATGCCTCTGTTGCGGTAGCCGACTATATCGCAGTGAATGGCCAGGACTATCCTTGGCTGGGCGCGGCGTTCGCGGCCACGCTAGTCAGAGAGGGGCAGGCAGTGCCCTTAGTTACCACTTCCCTTGCGGAGTTCACCGGGGCGGTCCTAGCGGAATTTCAAGGCCAAGAACTTGATCTGTATTTCGTTGCATGTGCCGAACATTTGCAGCAGGCTGCACGATGGCGATTCTCAGTTGAGAACATTCAAGAAGGTGGCTTCTTTGAGGCGTGCAAAGATGCGTTCCCGCGCCTCCTCCTCGCCTCAGGGCTGTCATTTAGTGGGTTCGACGGGACATATGCCACTCTTCGTGACGAAGTGCTACGGCACTTGGCCGCCCTCAATGATCGATTCCTCGAAGCTTACGTAGCGGAGCGCGGCAACTCAAGTGCCGTATCCAGCAGGATTGGCATCTCTGTAAGTATCGAAGGCAACACCCGAAACTCTGAGCGATTGATGCGGCAACGCGACGTCACTTATGATGGCCGCATCCACCGATGCGAGTGGCACTCAAAGATTGAGCCGCACCGAAATAGGATTCATTTTTGTGTTGGCGACGAATCGATCGATGGCCGCATCCTCATTGGCATTTTTACTGACCACTTGGACACCTAATGCCTCACGGCTGTCCGCCGAGCGTCGCCAGGCAACGTCTATAGATGTCAACAGTCGCCGCGCTAACGTTTACAACCACCGCGCAAGAGGGGCGGCGTAATTGCATATGAGCACCGGATTTGTCTATATCTTGCTCAACCCATCTCTGCCAGGGATGGTCAAAATCGGATTGACAACTGGCGACTCCGAAGCGCGCGCGCGAAAGTTGTCGAGCAGCACTTCGGTACCTACTGAGTTCGTCGTTGTCTATGACGAGTTGGTATCGGATTGTCGAGCGGTTGAGCAAAGTTTGCACTCACGGTTCGCGGACTATCGCGTCAACATGAAGCGCGAGTTCTTCCGCGTACCGATTAAGGAGGCGATCAAGGCACTTCAGTGGGAGGCGCGAGAGCACTCTGTTGACGGAGCTTCGGAGCGGCGGTTCGATATGACGGCCTCACTGAAGGCCAGGTGGGGTCAGCTTATAGACCCGACCATCTTTCGAGTCGAGTTTGTGCAGTTGGTCGACGTCTGCTTTTTGGAATTGTCTAAACGGCCCTCCGGGCGGTACCGAGACGGGATAGTTCAGCAGACGGACCTCGCGGTGCTCGCAGAGCTTGCTGGGCCGGAAGATCTCGCGCTGGATCCGTTCGCAGATCACACGTTCTCTCCGCGGAAGACCTTGGAGGAGAATGTGGCGACCTTTCTCGGCCTAGACGAACTATCATTGTGGATGACGACCGACTTATTTGACCGCACACTGGCGCCCACCCGCGAGGTGTTGCACGAGTACGACACGCAGCCGTGGCCCGAAGAATGAAGCTGTCAACAGTTCGGTCGCACGACGCTCGTTCAACATTTGTTGCACAGAGACAAGGACATGGCGTCAAGGGGACGCCATGTTTACGTTTGCGTCTAGGCTGAGATCATGACTGAGGGGTCACCTCTCGAGCAGATGCGCTAGCAGGTATTCGGAGAGCGCCCTCTCTACGAGAACCCGTGGGTACATCTGGTGAAGGTTGACGTTCGGCCCCCTAATGGCGCCCGCTTCGAACACCACGTTGTCAGGCTTCAGCGGGTCGCCATCGCGGCAGTGGTCGACTTGGAGGACCGGGTGCTGATGATGTGGCGGCATCCTTTCGTCAGCGACGAGTGGGACTAGGAACTGCCGGGCGGGATCGTCGACGCTGGCGAGGACGGCGTGCAGGCCGCCGCTCGTGAGGTCTTGGAGGAGACTGGCTGGCGCCCCGGTCCTATGGAGCACCTGCTGACCTTCCAACCGATGATTGGCATGGTCGACAGCCCTCATGAGCTATACGTCGCCCAAGGCGCAGAGCACGTCGGCGACCCCACCGACACGGAGGAGGCCGCCCGGATCGAGTGGATTCCTAGATCATCGGTGCTCGACCTCATCAACAAGGGTGAAGTCCTCGGCTCAGGTTCGCTCGTCGCCTTGCTCCACCTGCTGGCCTCGCGCAAGGCCAGCTGACTCAGGTGGCCAACTCCCGCAGCCGCCGGCGCTGCCGCACGGAGCCGGTCTGTGCCACCAGCTGCCGAGCAGCGTCGATATGGACCTGGGCCTGGCCGCGCTCCCCACTGACCGTCAGAGCCTTCGCCAAGTCGATGAGCAGGGACCCACGGGCACGGGTGAACTGGGCATCGTGCTGGGCCAGTGCCCCGCTAAGATGGTCGATCGCCTCCCGGTCGCCCAGCCGCGCCAGCGAGTGCCCGCGCCACCTGGCGAGGTGGCAGTCGTCGAGCGACAGGTACGGCAGCTCCGGGTCATGGTTGTGCGAGGGCAGCAGCCGCGCTGCGGTGTCCAGCGCCCGGCGGAATGCCATTTCGTCGTCGGCAGCGGCAAGAAGCTCGGCCTCAGCGGCCCACAGCCAGCTCACCATCCGGGCTGGAAGGGCCCGGGCACCCTCGTCGCGCGCCTCCTGCAGCAGGGCCACGCCATCCGCCGGCCGCTGCACGTCCAGCAGCGCGTACGCCTGCTCCTCCTTGGCGTGCGTGAGCAGGGCCGCATCACCGGCCTCTCGCGCGGCTGCCTTCGCCACCTCAAAGTGCCCCCACGCCTGCGCGGTCGCACCGACGTCGAGCGCCTGCCAGCCCGCGAGGGTGGCGGCGTCCGCGAGCACCGCGGCGATCGGCCGCCGGGTCGAGTCGAGCACCGCGTGCGTCACGAGGCCCTGCAGCGTCGCGATGTGTGCCCGCATCTGCTCCAGCAACGCCGGCGCACCGAGCCTGCGATCCAAGAGTCGCACCGTGTCTGTCTGCTGACGGACAAGCGTCACGAGCGCCGCGTCGACGGTCGTCGACTGCGCCAGCCGTGCCGCCAGCTCGTCAGTGGGGCCCTCCACCCCCACGCGGCTGAAGGACTGCTCGACGAGGCCAAGCTCCTCCTCAGTAAGGCCGAAGACCTCGCGCAGCAGCCGGCGGTACACCTCGTCCGGCACCACGTGCCCGTTCTCCCAGCAGGCGAGGGACGTCCGCAGGCTCGTCGGTGCTATAGCCGGCACGCCGCACTCGCGGCCCCTGCGGTCGATCTCGTGCATGAGCCGCGTCTGGGACCACCCGGAGCCGTCCGAGCCTTCTTGAGCCTGCTCTCCATCGAGTGCCCGCCCTCTCGCGTCGTCTCGCGGCACCGCTTTCAGCATGGCGGACGGGGCACCGACGCATCCAAATCTTAGCTCACGTAGTGCTAACCCCTGCCACGTAGGGCCACGCCAGACGATTGGCGTCTCCTGAGGTCACAAGCAGCCGGACGAGCTGCCGCGAGACATCGGGAGTGATCGTGCGGATCAAGATGGAGACGACCAGCGCGCGCTTCATGGTGACCCGCCCGGTGAGGCCAAGGTTGACCGGGAGACGGGCCGGCAGTAGGTGATCCGCTCGACGGGTGCACTGCTATGGCAGGTGCAGGCGATGGCGTTCGACAAGCGCTAGCGGGGAGACGCGACGATGGCCATCAGCTTGGAGCCGAAGATCGCCGTAGTGAATCAAAGCGGCTCGGCCATCGGCTGTGGGCGGCGGTCGTAGCGCCGTAAGGCGCACGGTGGTTACGTTTCACCGGCCTGGTCAACTGCGGTGCAAATCCAGGCTGGCGACTCCACCCGCCTGCACGGGAGCGTCGCCGGGGAGCGGGCGGCCTCCCTTGTCACTGTTGGAGGAAGAGGTCCCGCGCCTCCGCGAGGTGCTCGCGATCCCCGTCGTCCGTGCGGCGGTGCCGCGCGGACACGGTCGTGGCGATCGGAGCGCCGACGCAGGAGGCGACCGCCTCCCACCTGCCCTTGCGGTGGATGCCGTAAACCCCTCGCATCAGGAGGCCACGCTCGACCGGAGCCCGCAGCTCGCGCACCTCAACGGGCAGTGCGAGCAGGGTGTCGACGTCTGCTCGGTCCGGCGTCCCGATCACGAGGACGGCCCGGACGTCGGCGTCGGTATCCGGCCGCTTGCAGTGGCACATCGGCCATCGACCCTGAGCGGGCCGTCAGTCGACCGCGACGCCGTGGAACTTCGCGGCTTCTGCCAGACCCCCCGGGAAGAGATTCGTCACGGCGTCCGAGACCCAGCCCAGGCCCTCTCGACGCAGCACCAGCACGGCGGCGGCGCTGCTCGTAATTCGTTCGTCGACACGCCGCTCGACGGGCGCACCCGACGCCCGACTCGCGACCAGCAACCGCAACCCCTGCACTCGTTCCAAGCTCCCGCCGTCCGAGGAGAGGAGCACGACGACGGCATCGACGTCAGACGGCATCGAGGACAGCTCCAACCGCAACGTCTTGGACGCGCGCCCGGGTTCCTCGGCGGGTGCGTCGATCAACTGGACGGAACTGTCCGCACTGCTCCTCTGGTTGTAGAAGACGAAGTCCGCGTTGCTCCTGACCTGACGCCGGTCATCGACCAGGACGGCGATCAGGTCGACCGCTGCCGGCGTACCCGACCACGTGGCCTCGACGGTGACGATGCCGTGGAGCACCCGGACGCTCTGCTCGTTAGAACGTTGCCCACGGCGTTCGTCTCGGATCTCCGACAACGATTGGACCGCGATGCGCCGCTGGTCGCGGACGATCTCGTCGAGCTCCACGTCGTCGACCCACTCGAGGTCGATGAATGCCGTCATCCGCAGGAAGCGCTTGGCCACATCGATGATGACGTCCGTGGTCGCGATGTCACGGGAGAGGGACGAAGCCTCCACCCGCACGATCGAGCGGACGAGCTTCGCGTTCGCCGCCAGGGTCCTCCGCGCGAAGATCTGATCGAAGGCTCCCTCCCCGAGCACGGGGAGCAGGTGGTACGGGTCCGGCTTCCTCGGCTCGTGCAACAGGTGGGCACGCCACCACAGGCGGGCCAACGCGTGACGGGTCAGGTCGTCCCCTCTGTACCGGTCCACGGCGCCGCCGGTCTTGCCCGTCCGCAGGCGCTCTCCCCGCGGTGGTGGGAAGCGCCAGACGCAGAGGTGCGGAACGAGGACCATCGCGAGGAAGGCCCACACGGAGCGTTGCGAAGCCTCTCCTGGCGCCATGTCGCAGCCGCTGTGCAGCAAACGCGCGACCCCGCGGTCGAAATCGTTGAGCTGCAGCGTGCTTGGGCGGTCCGGGTACCCGTTCTCCTTGGCGACCTGCTCGAGACGCTGGCGGAGGTACGCCAGCTCCTCGCGACGCACCCGCACGCCACCGGATGCGGCGTAGTAGGCGCGCTCGGACTGAGCGGGTGCCTTCTCGAGTTCATCGAGGTCGGCGGTCAACATGAAGTCGAACCGCCGCTTCGACTCGTCGGGCAGGAGCCTGGGGTAGAGCTTGCTCATCGACGGCTCCTCGGGAAGCGCAGTCCGCTCTGCACGAGAGCACGGAAGCGCGACGGGTCGGTCCTCCGCTCGGTCCGAAGGCGCGCTGCAGCCTGCTCGACCTCCTCACCGGGCAGGGCCAGGAAGGAGCGGATCAGGTTGCACACGAGGACGGCGGTCGAGGTGTCCACGTCGAACTCCGCCACGAGCGGCTGGGTGTCGAACTCCTCGTCGTCGAGAGCGCGGCCCACAAGGTCCGACACCACGTCGATCATGAGCGCGTCCCACAACATGCCTGCGGCGGCCGGGTCCCCGCTCTGGCGCACCGCATCGGCGACGGACTCGTTCTCCAGGTTGAGCAGCACGAGGAGGGACCCCATCGCGGGCGCCTCCCAGCTGCCGGCGTCCAGGCTGAGGTACCAGGCGGCGTCCGCCGGCAGTCCCTGCTCCGAGAAGTGCACGGGGGCGATCGGCAGGAGGCCACCGTCGCCCTCGAGCTCGACGCGCTTGCGGTCCCGCCACAGGATGCTGCCGACGCGGTGGGCGACGAAGGGCGCCGGCTGTCGAGCCGACCGCAGGAGGAGGGTCGTCTCGAGCTCCACGACGCCGGCGAGCTCGGAGCCCGGGATGACGAACGTCGCCTCCGCGCTCGCCCAGCCGGTCATCTCGTCCGGCTCAAGGTGCACGACGGCGCCGGAGTGCCTCGTGCGTGAGCCGCCGCCGCTGTAGCGATGGTGGACGGCCAGCCGATCGGTCGGGTCGAAGCCACAGTCGGCCAGGGTTCGACGGACGTCGACCCGGACGACGCGCGAGACCTCGATGGACGTGTCGTAGTCCCAGCCTGGGAGCTCGTCACCCAAGGGGCCGTCGGTGGTTCGCCACTCCTCGGCGATCACCGCGTCGGAGGCGGTGATGTAGGGCAGGGATCGCACGTCTCAGCCCTTCACCAGCGCGACGTCGATGTCGATGACCGCCTCCTGGACCGGACGCACGAGCAGGTCGAAGTCGCCTTCCTCGCAGTCGACCTCGCGCCCTCCGACCACCGTGCCGTCAGTTGTCCGCCAGCCGACCACCTCCGGCATCTCAGCCTCGGCCGGGGCGGAGGACTCCACCTCACCGTCGCCGACGATCACCGAGACGCGACCGGCGATGCGCGCCGCCTGGTGTGCGCGCACGCGCTGGACCAGCAGCCACTCGCCGTCCACCCGCTCGAACGCCGGCGCGCCGAGCAGTTGAGGTCGACGCGCCCCCTTCGAGCCGTGTCCCGCGCCGGACCGCCCCGTCCCCGAGGCGGCAGTCGACTTCGCGGTGCCGCCGGCGGATCCGGTGTCGGGCGCCCCGGTCCCCACTCCCGCCAGCAGGAAGCCCAGCCGGTGAGAGACCGTGCCCACCGGCGCGTCCTCGACGGGCTTCGGCGGTGTGACGGCGGGACCGGCGATCTCCTTGCAGCGCTCGTTCAGCCTCCGGTGCGCGACTCGCACGAAGGTGGCGTCCGAACCCGTCAGCTGCGAGTCGACCCACAGGTCGTGAGTGGGGGGCTCGGAGCGGGCGAAGGTCGCATCCAGCGAGTCGTCCACCTTGAAGACGCCGACGTAGCCCGCCGCCTCGTGGCCCTTGATGGGTCCCTCCAGGTACCGGATGACGAGATCGGGCTGGCGCATGAGCGCGATGTGCCGCGGAGCCTTGTCACGGCTGAGCCCCAGCTCCTCACCCGCCGAGCTCTTGAAGTGGGCACCGAAGGTGGTGGCCGACGCGAAAGCCCCCAACGTCCGCTTGGGGCGGCCGCACAGGACCTCCTCACGACGGTCCGGGTCCACGGCGTCGCGGTAGGCCTGGGCGAAGCTCGCCAGGACGGCGTCACTGGTCGCGTCGGGGACGTGGACCGGGTCCCCCTCCACGGACACCGAGATGTCCATGCGATCGGTGCGGTGAGGCAGGGTCAGGGGCCACAGGTTCCACGCCGCGGCCTCCGCGAGGTAGGTGCCCGCCTCCGACATCGACAGGTCCTCGGTCTCGTCCTCGGGCAGGAGGGGGTTGCTGAGGTCCGGATCGATGACGACGATGGTCGTCCCGGTCTCCTCGGCGGCGAAGAGGGGGAGCCCCAACTGCCGCGCGGTGGTGTCGGCGGCCGCGTCGAGCAGCGGATCGCAGTGCGCCTCGCGTTCCTCGCCCCACCAGTGACGACCTGTGAAGGGGCGCTTCTCCTCGTTGTTGAAGGACTCGAGCAGGGCGGAACCGATGAGGCGGGTGCGGTGGACGCCCTCCTCCCGGAAGCGGGTGTAGATCAGGATGGCGGCGGCTCGGCTGGCCAGGAAGAAGGCACCCTTCCCGTACCCGTAGGTGCCTCCGCCGCCCTTCGAGTCCTGCTTCTCACCGCTGTTGAGGACGAACGAGAGCCAACCCCGCTCCCCCATCGCCCCGTACTCGTCGGACCGGGTCGGCCCTCCGAGCCCGGTCGTCCCCCGGTCGGAGACGGCCAGGTACCGGACGGTGCTCGGCCTCAACACCTCGGCCAGCCCTCTCAACGGGCCGGTGTCGCGGGGAGCCTTGGGCAGCAGGAGGCTCCGCCAGCTGCCCAGGTGACCCGGCCCCACCGTCCGCAGGTCGAGGGAGAAGCGGACCATATCCTCGGCGCGGGCGTCCCAGCTGTTCTGAGCCGCCTCGCGGACGAGCACGGTCAGGTGGGACAGGCTCGGACGGCCCAGCTGGTTGCGCAGGCCCTCGGCGGTGATGCCGCCGTCGGGACGGAAGGGTTGGGAGAACCAGCTCGCGTTCACGACGCCTCCACCATGCGGGCCGTCTGCTCCAACCCGTCGCCCGAGGCGGGGGCCACGGTGTCCAGGTCGACGACGTACTCCACCGAGCCCACACCGGGTGGCACGACCGCGCCGATCAACCCCTGTGGCGTGAGGCGCGGGAAGTCGTCGCCGACCTCGTACCAACGCTCTTCAAGGACCTCGAAGCCGTGCTCGGTGAGCAGCGGGTCGTCCAGGGCCGGCAGTCCCAACTGGTCCAGCCGGCGTCGCAGCTGCCCGGCGTCGCCGACGCGCTCGCACCGTTCGATCAGTGCGGGCAGAGTGTCACCGGCCGTGGTCGGCACGCGGGTCAGGCGGAACCAGGCGAGCGCGAGCAGTCCACCGGCGGGCGACTCGAGCTGGTCGAGGCCGTGGATGCGGACCAACCGACCCTCCTTGGACAGGGTGGCTTTCACCTCCAGCGCGTGGTGGGTGGATCGGAAGTCCTGCGCCTCCCCCGCCGGGCCGGTCCAGAGGTCGACGGCGTCGCTCCTCGAGGCGAGCAGGCGCTCGAGGACTAGCAGCTCGGCGTACAGGCCGGCGAGGCGCTGAGGCGTCCACGCCTCGCGCTGACCGGCGAAAAGCTCACGCCAGGACCGCAGCTTCGCCACGACCGCGTCTCCAGGACGGGCGCTCTCCTGGTTCAATCCCAGGCACAGGTCGGCCGCGAGGCCCGTGAAGACGCCCGCGAGGTCACGGCGCAGGCAGTGCAGATCGGCGTAGCGCACCGAGACGTCGTCCACCACGAGCGTCCGCGTCGACAGGCGCACCCCGGCGCTGCGGTGGTCGGAGACCTCGGCTTCACCCTCCGGCAGGGGCACGAGGACGTGCCGGAACCGATCACCGTCCACACCGACGCGGACGGCTCCGCCCGCGGTGGAGGCGAACGCCAGATCGACCGACACCAGCCCAGTGCCGGACGGAACGCTCTCACCGAGGCGCCGCCACTCCTCGTCGAGGATGCGTCGCATGCGCGCCTCGACGGCGCTGGGCGCGCTCACGCGGCCTCCGTGTCGAGGTCCTCGGACAGGACATCGGTGGCCTGCGCCTCGTCCTCATCGGCCCCCGGAAACGCCCGCTGCAGGTCCGCCGCGACGAAGTCGTAGTCGACTTCGAGGTCGACTCCGACGCTGGGGCGCGGGAAGACGAGGGCGACTCCCCACGCCACGTCACCGGGTACGTTCAAGGCAGCGCGTCCCTCGATCGCCGACTGCGAGTCGGGATCGATCGGGTAGAGCAAGACCAATCCCGTCTCGGGTTGCTGCTTCACCCGCAGGGTCGCCAACTCGCTACGTCCCTTTTCAGTGGAGGGGACGAGGTCGACGGCCTCGTCACGGGGACCGGTCAACGTCTTGATGTCGGCGATCGGCGACTCGGGGAACTCGGCGGGTGAAGCTCCTGGGGGCGCTGGCGGCTGCAGCCGGGTACGGCGAACCATGCCCACGGTGCTCCCATCGGGCAGATCCATGGAGCGACTCGAACGAGAGGGGTCCGTACCCATCACGGCCACGTTCCAGCCCGTCAGCCCCCCTGCGCGCCGTCGCCCCTCGATGTACCTCGTCATCAAGTCGGCGTCGGCATCCAGCGACCGCTCGTGAAACCGGTACTCGCCGAGGAAAGAGGTGATCGTATCGGTGGGCAGTCCTCGCCACAGCAGCCGGCCCGTGTGCTCGGCCGCAGACTCTGCCGGGCTGAGAGACGCGGCGCGTTGCAACAACCTCGCGACTGCGGCGTTGTTCCGCTGGTGCCAGGCAGGGGCGTTCTCGTCCTTGCGACCGGGGAAGTACCGGCTTTCCACCAGCTGCCCGCCGTAGGCGGCGGCCGCTCGGACCGCCGCCTTCATCTTGGAAGGGGCGGTGACGCGCATCTTGGGATGGCAGCGGATGCGCACGGCGAGCTCCAGCGGCGTCTTGTGCTCGACGATGTACCGGTCGATCTCTCGGCGCATCTCCTCCTCTACCGTGGCGAGGTGGGTGAACCACTCCCGCATCTCGTTGGGCATCCAGATGCGCGGGAGGTCGGTGTAGCCGGGGCGGTAGCCGAACCAGCGCCCCATCTGGAGCAGCGTGTCGTAGACGTCTGAGGACCGGACGAAGACGCTGACGACCAGACCTTCCAACGTCAGACCTCGCGAGAGCGTGTTGCCCCCGACCGCGATGATCGTCGCCGGCCCGCTGTCGTAGTCGAGTCGGTGGGTGCTCCGGTAGTGGTCGAGGATGATCTTCGTGTCGTCGACCACCACCGGCAGCGCGGCTCGCACCTGCTCGTACAAAACCTCGCGCTCGCCCATGTCGGACGCGGGAACCCTGGCGGACTCCGCGGTCCAGAGGGCGTGCAGCTCGTCGCCCAACGCGGCATCACCGTTCCCGAGCGACGTCAGGACCTCGCTGCGCAGAGCGCGCAACGGCGCCGCGTAGGAGTCGTGAACCCGCGTGTCGCTGTGCGAGTGGACGAGCATCGATGAGTGCCGGGCCTCGCCGTCGCGGACGCGCCGGGTGGCTGTGGCCAACCAGAACCAGAGCGCCGCTCGGCGGAGGGAGGGGGTGATGCTCGGCGTGAAGCCGGGGACGTCCGCCTGCCTCGTCGGCCTCAGGTGCGGCAGCTCTTCGTCGGGCACCGAGCGGATCATGTCGAGGCCGCCCGGGGCGTCGGCCGGGTCCTCGCCGTCCAGCGGCGCTCGCCCGAACAGCTTCTCCGGGCCCTGGTACTCCTCGCTGCGCTCGAGGCTGAGGATGAAGTCGCGCGGGTAGAAGCCGTCCTTCTCGCCGGGATCGATGAGGAGGTTGGCGAAGGGTGTCGCAGTGTACCCGACGTAGCAGGACTTCGGCAGAGTCCGCAGGATGTCCGAGATCAACGGGTTGATGGTCTTGGTCGCGACCGTCGCCTGGTCGGCCTCGTCGTCGATGATGAGCGTCGGCACGTTGTCCAGGTGTTGCGACGCGGACTTGAGCCACCGCTTGAGCTTGCGGAGGACAGGAGCGTTCTTCTTCACGACCAGGAGGAGCATCTGGTCCTTGGCCGCGAGGAACGCGGCCGCGTTCGCCGGCGGGACGAAGTCGTGCTCGGGCTTGGTGATCTGGTGCCACATCGTCGGGTTGAGGTTCACCACGTCACGCACCAGCCGCGACTGCGTCTGCCGACGCAGTGAGTTGTGGACCCCGGACAGCACGATGAACATGCGGTACCCGCGGTCCGCCGCCTTGGCGATGACCGCCGTGAAGTTGGACGTCTTGCCCGACTGGACGTGGCCGACCACCAGACCCCTCGAGTCGAAGGTCGGAGTCGCCGGGTGGTCCAACATGGCGACGACCTTGTCCGAAGCCGCATCGATCTTCCGCATGGCCTCGTCGCCGAGACTCTTGCGGAGCCTGGACTCGAACGCCGGCCAGTTCTTGTCCCCGGCGCGGGGTCCGGTGTACCAGTGAGCGGCGTTCTCACGACCGATCGCGAGCGGCTCCCTCAACTCGACGATGCGCCGGGTCTCCTGCTCGTGCTTGTCGAGGAGCTGGTCGACGAGCTGGGCCGGGACCTGCAGCGTGCGAAGCATCTGCACCGCGGCGCGGGGCACCTGCCCTTGACACAGGTCCTGGAACGACGTCCACGCCGGCCCCAGCGTGGGGTCCTCGCCCGCCATGTCTCTCCCTCAACGCCAGGAACACTGAACACTCTGAGCCTACCCACAGTCACGCTGCGACGTATGCGTGACCGCACAACCTCTTGCCACCGCCAACGATGACCCCCGACAGGGGATACGATTCAACTCACGTAGGGGCGATCCGGGTACGCCGTGTTGAAAGCCTGGACCGCGGAGGCGTTGAGCCGCCCTCGCTGACTCACGAGCACACCGCGGAGGCGGCACCAGGAACGCACCTCGGCGGCGGTGGCCCGTCCCCAACGACCGCCGACGGGCGCTGGCGCCCCAGACGGGACCAGCGGACCGGCCGCAACCACCGGCGAGGCGGACCGGGAGACGCGGGACGCCGAGGTCACGACTCCGGGGAACCACTCCTGTGCGGAAACGCGCGTGACGTGGACGGCCGACCCCGCGGCCCACGCGCTCATCGAGCCCTGCCGGTCGACCCACAACTTCCCGCCCTGCGGCTTCACGAGCCTGACGCGGCGCACCACCTCGGCCGCGACGGCGCGACCCACCGCGTCCGTCAGCGTCCGACCGGACGCCACGTGCTCGATGACCCCGCTCGCGAGCATGCGGTAGCGCTCTCCCTGCAGGACCTCGATGCGGTCGCCCGGTCGGGGGCCGCAGGCGGTCGACGAGGTCGAGCTCGCCACGGCGGAGGCTGCCCGCACCTTCGCCGTCCTCGCCGTCCCGGAGGACGGGGCCGCCCCCTGGTCGGACACGAGCGTCGACCTCCGCCCGACAGGGCGTGGCGTCCCAGCGGGCGCTGAGACGTCCGCCATCCCGAGCGCCTCGGCCAGCCGATCCAGGGAGGCCGAGAGCGAGACGGCTCGCTGCTCGTCGGGGTCGTCGAACTGCTCGTAGCGAGCGCACTCGAACCGGACGTGAGCGATCAGGTCGAGCCACTCCTCACCGGGCGGCAGCAGCTCCTCGAGTGGTCCGGGCACGAGGAACTCGCCCAGGAGCACCGGCGCGCTTTGAGCGTCGGCACCGGCGCGCCACCCACTCCGCTGGTCCGTATCCGCGGCGGATGACCGTACTTCGAGACTCCCCGCGTTCGCTTCGACGTGCTGCAGCAGGCGTCGAGCGAAGCCCTCGACGGATGCGCGGGCAGACCGGCTGACACGATCGCCACCGGTCCGCGGCGCGGCCGCGCGCGCCGTTCGGCGCCGGTACCCCATGTCTGCTCTCCTCGCTGGTGGACCCTGCCACCGTGAGAACGGCTCGAAGCCGTCCTGCGTGGAGAGCCCGATCGAGTGATCCGGCGATCGCGGCGCACGATCGGGCCCTTCGACGACAGGCGAGGAGGTCGGCAGAAGCTTCCTCGCAGGTCGTGGACGACTGACGAACCGGTCGCTCGCTCGGAGGTGGACCGTCGCACGCGCCCGCCTGCTCCCCGTCGACCCGAGGCCGCTACCGCTCAGCTCGTAGGTAGGCGAGCGTGACGGACGACGTCCTCGACCGTCCGGGCGGCCGCCTCCGGGTCCTCGTGCTCCCAGAAGCGCAGCACGGTCCAGCCGGCCTCGCCGAGGAGCCGCGTCGTCTCCTCGTCGCGACGGCGGTTGGCGGTCACCTTCTCCGCCCAGAAGGAGGAGTTGGTCTTCGCCACCGTGTGGTGGACGGGACAGCCGTGCCAGAAGCACCCGTCCAGGAAGACGGCAATCTTGGCGCGGGGGAAGACGAGGTCAGCCGTCCGGCGCAGTGACTTCACCGGGCGGCGTGAGACGAAGTAGCGCAGTCCGCGGCCGTGGACGGCCCTGCGCAGAGCGAGCTCCGGTGAGGTGTCACGACCCTTGTTGCTCCGCATGCTGGCCGCTACGCCCGGTGACGAAGCCCAGGAGGCGGGACACATGGAGTCAGGCTACGTCGGATCCCAGGTCATGTCGTCGCGGTAACTTACGATGCCGGCATGACGGCCACCGACCTCGCCATCACCTTCGCGTCGGACACCCGTGGCGAGGCGCTTCCTCGGCAGGCGTCGCCCGACACAGAAGGCTCCACTGCCGACGGTGATGCCGTCAGCTCGAGCGGGGAGAAGCCGCGCCTCCTCGACTTGTTCTGCTGCGCTGGAGGCGCCGGCAAGGGATACCACGACGCGGGCTTCGATGTCGTCGGCATCGACATCAATGAACAACCAAATTATCCTTATGATTTTCACCAGTCTGACGCGTTGGCTTACCTCGAGAAGCACGCGGGTGAGTTCGACGTCTTTCATGCGTCTCCGCCTTGCCAGGCTCACACTGCCCTGACGAAGGGCAACAGGCGCAGGCCCGGCTGGACCGACGAGCACGTCGATCTCATCCCAGCCACGCGCGACCTTCTCGACGAGATCGGCAAGCCCTACATCATCGAAAACGTCCAAGGCTCGACCGTGAGGCGTGACGTGACCCTGTGCGGGGTGATGTTTGGGCTTCAGGTGATCCGCCATCGGTACTTCGAATTGGGCAATTGGCAGATCACCGAGAAGAAGCAGCATGTGAAGCACTCGGGCAGGGTCGCTGGCATGCGGCACGGGAAGTGGTACGACGGTCCGTACTTCGCCGTGTACGGGGACGGGGGAGGTAAGGGGAGCGTTGAACAGTGGCAGGAGGCCATGGAGATCCATTGGACCAAGGATCGGCGCGAACTCGCCGAGGCGATTCCTCCCGCATACACCAGGTATCTCGGCGGCCAGTTGATGAACTGGCTGAAGAGTGGTGGCAGCCAGCTGACCTCAACGCAGATGACGTTGCAGGACGTTTGATCGGCCAGTGAGGTCGACGGGAGCTTGCACTGCTAGAGCAAGTACCCCGCGAGGTGTTCCGCGATGGCCCGCGCCAACGGTGGTGGCACCGCGTTGCCGATCTGCCGCGCGATGGACGCCTTGCTGCCGCACCACCGGAAGTCCGCCGGGAAGCCCTGGAGGAGCGCCGCTTCGTAGTGGGTGATGGCGCGGTGCTCCTCCGGGTGCAGGTAGCGACCCTTCTCGGGCTTGAAGAACTCGGTGCGCACGGTGACGGACGGCTTGGTCCAGTGCAGCCGGCCCATGACGTCCGCGGCGCCGGTGAAGTCGCCCTGCCAGCACGGCAGCCGCAGCTCGTGCGGCAGGTCGTGCCGGTTGCCCCCCGGTGGGACGGCCTCGAAGCGCCGGCGCCAGACGTCGGAGACCGGGCGGGTGACGTGCAGCTCCTCCATGGCGTAGCTGCCCGCGACGACGGCGCCGTTGACGGTGCGCGAGCGTCGCGGCAGCTCCGCCGCGTCCGCCCGTGCGGGGACACCGGCGAGCGCCGTGGCCAGGTCGACCGGAGCGGCCTCCAGCGGGGACGGGGGTCCGAGTTCGTCCAGCTCTCTGCGCCGGCCGACAACCACGGCACGCCGGCGGGACTGCGGAACGCCGTAGTCGGCGGCGTTGAGGACGTGCGCCTCGAGGTGGAAGTCCTCCAGCCGACCACCGGGTCCAGTCTCGTCCTGCAGCAAGGCGAACTGCCCCGACCGCAGGAACGGCGGCACGTTCTCCAGGACGAAGAAGGCCGGCCGGACGCTCTGCAGCACGCGCACGTACTCCTGCCAGAGCACGTTGCGCGGGTCGTCCGGGTCGCGTAGGCCGAGCCCGGAGAAGCCCTGACACGGCGGGCCGCCCACCACCACGTCGATCGGCCGGCCGCCGCTCCACCTCCAGTCGGCGATGTCGCCGACGTGGACGTGCTCGCCGAAGTTGACCGCGTAGGTGGCCGCGGCGTGGGGGTCCAGCTCCACCGCTCCGACGGGCTCGAAGGCGCCCGAGGCGACGAACCCGCTCGTGAGGCCTCCGCACCCGGCGAAGAGGTCGAGCACGCGGAAGGTGCGGCTCCGCCCGCCTCGTGCGCGAGCGGTCGAGGCCGCGGGTGTCACCGTGGTCACGCGAGGAGTCGTCCTCCGAAGTAGCCGGTCGACGGGTCGTCGAGGGTGCCGACGAGCGTAGCGCGGTCCAGGTGGACGTTCTGGCGCTCGCAGCTGGTCTCCGGCAGGACGACGCAGGCGTGGCAGGCGGCCATGTTGAGGCCGTCGGCGCCGGTGGACGTGGCCTCGATGCACACCGGATCCGAGGAGCACCAGGACGCGCGGCGCACCGCGGAGGTGATGACGCCCTCGATGCGCTCCGGTGCGCTCTGCGCGGCGAGGCCACCGAGGCTGCCCGCGGAGTCCGACGACGCCGTGTACAGGAGCACGCCCGCCTGGTCGTCGGCGGCGTACACGCGCTCGCGCAGCGAGGCCACCGGGTAGCCGGCGTCCAGGCTCAGCTCGTTGAGGAGCACGTGCGCGAAGGTGTGCAGCAGCAGCTCGCGGGCGCGCACGACCACGACCTCGCGCAGCTTCCACTCCTTCGCCCGGCGTTCCTCGGCCTGCTGGACGACGGCGGTGCGACGGCGGATGAAGTCGCTCGACTCCCACTGCGCCAGGCGCTGCGGGTCGAAGCGGAGGAAGATGCCCTCCCCCAGCACCTCCATGGCGGGCAACCAGTCGGGCGCGGCCAGGGAGAGCCGGGCCCTGCGGTCCCGTTCCTCCTGCGGGTCGTGCGGCCGCACCCGGGTGAAACCGTCGAGCGCCCGGACCTCCCGCAGCCGCGCCACCTCGGACACGAGCTCGAAGTCCTCGGCCGTCTCGGGCAGCACCTTGACGGGGCGCACGACGAACTGCTGGTGGACGGAGGCGTCGGGTTGGCCGGCCGACAGGGCCTTGTACTCGTCGCGGCGCAGATCCTCCTCAGTGGGGGCCTCGGATTCCTCACCCGACCGTCGCGCCGTGACGGCCGCGACGAGGTCGTCGACGTCGATGCCGGGCAGCGCCAGGTCCCGCACCAGGGCCGGCAGGGAGTCGTCGCCCGCGTTGCGCAGGATCTTCCAGTGCCTGTCCACGAGCCGCTGGACGGTGTGGGACCACGGCGGGATGGACAGCGCCGAGCGGACCGAGGAGAACCACACGTTGGACGAGCCGCGCTGCAGCGTGCGCAGCGTCTCCGAGCAGTCCTCGTCGGTCGCACCGTTGAGCCAGGGCCGCTGCCCGCGGCAGGGTGCGAGCTTCTTCAGCGCGTCGGAGTTGAAGGAGTTGGCCATCGAGACGTCCTGGACTCCGCAGCTGCAGGAGATGGAGATCGCCCCCAGCGAGGAACTGCCGCCGCTGCTGCGCAGGCGCATGTGGTGATCGCTCTGGCGCTGCTGGTCGCGCTGGCCGGCGTGCACCCACGCGAAGTAGGGGAAGTCCTCGATGTGACCGCGGGGACAGCACGCGACGAAGCGGGAGGGCACGAGGCTGCAGTGGCAGTCGGGGCACTCGTGCTCGTCCCAGGAGCAGAACCGCTGCAGCTCGTCCAGGCGGTGGCACTGCGGGCAGGAGTACCACCGGGGGAACCGGATGACGGGCACGCTCGGCCCCTTGGTGCCGCCGCTGGGTGGGGTGCGGAAGCCGTGGACGCCGAGGGCGCGCGCCAGGCGCGGTTCGGCGATCTCGGTGCCGTCCTGGTCGGGCCACTCGCTCAGCCCGAGGACCATGAAGCTCTCGTCCATGGCGGGGAACAGCGCACCGATGCCGTACGTGGAGACCAGCTGGGTGGTCCGGGCCGACGCGACCTTCTTACTCGCCACGGGTGCGGTTCCTCTTCTCTCGGCGCAGCTGCAGGGTGGTCTCGGTGTCGACGTCGCGCAGGCTCGTCAAGGTGGACCAGGGCGGCAGGTCGACGGGGAAGGGGGTCCTCTCCCGGTCCGTGTCGGAGCCGGAGGGGGCGAGCAGGGCCTTGCGGGCGTCGCGCCACCCGGCGTAGCGCTCGACCTGCTCGTCGTCGGCGGCCTGCCGCCACATCTCGACGAGCTTCTCGAGCTGGTCCTCGACGTCGTCCGCCTCGTCCTCGTCGACGCGGCGTGCCCGCTCCACGAGCACCTCGACCGCGGTGTCCAGGTCGTCCCCCCAGCCGTCGACGGCGCCGGCGCTGCGGTCGCCGGAGGCGTCCGCCACGAGCAGGCGCACCAGGGCGACGAGCACGCCGTGCAGGCCGCGGTCACGGGCTCGCGCGGCAAACGGCGTGGCGCCGGTGGCCTCCACCTGCCGGTAGAGACTGCGGTGGTAGGTGGCGAAGCTCTCGTAGTGCGACAGGTCCCGGGTGCGGGAGCCGTTGTAGAGCACGCACACCAGGCCGGGGTGCTTGCGACCCACCCGGCTCGTGGCCTGGATGTACTCGGCGGTGGTCTGCGGCTGCCCGACGACGGCCATGAGCCCGAGCCGGTCGACGTCCACGCCGACTGAAATCATGTTCGTGGCGAGGACGACGGGTGGACTCGCGTCATCGGGGTGGGCGGTGCCCAGGATCTCCAGTTCCCGGGGGATCTCGCTGGACCTCTTGCGGGAGGTCATCTCCCGCGGCGTGCCGACCTTGCGGGGCTCGACGCCGTGCCGTTCGGCGAGGACCTTCAACCGGGCGGGAACGTCGTCGATGACCTGCATGTAGGCGCCACCGAGCACGCGCAGGCTGTTGAAGTAGCCGAGCAGCGTCCAGTAGGCGTCGCGCACCTCGTCGGTGGTGTCGACCTCCTCCGCGGCCTGTAGCAGCGCGGCGAAGGAACGGACGAGCAGCGTCGCCTGGCTGACGCCGGGGGCGAGGACGCCGACGTACTGCCGGGTGCCCTTCTCCTGCGGGGAGGCCTGGACCGCGAAGAACGAGTCGTCCGCGTCGATGCCCGAGGGCGGGAACTGCTGCGCCTCGCGGGCGAACACGGCCTGCACCTGCCGGCCGGCGCGGCGGATGGTCGCGGTCGAGGCCACGACCTTGGGCTTGTGGCCGGCGCGCGAGCAGGCGGCGTCCACGGCCGTCTCGTAGAGGCCGACCATGGTGCCGAGCGGTCCACTGATGAGGTGCAGCTCGTCCTGGACGACGAGGTCGGGCGGGGAGTTCTCCCCGTCCGTCGAGAACAAGGCGCCGGCCTCCTCCTTCCACGCGAGCATGGCGAACTTGTCGACCGTCCCGATGACCAGGGACGGACGTTCCCGGTAGACGTCCTCATCGACGACGAACACGGGCAGGGCGTCGGCGAAGGTGCACTTGGCGTTCGAGCACCGCACGGTCAGCCGGCTGTCACCGGACTCCACGACGTACTGCTCCCGGCCTAGTCGGCTGCCGCACCACGGGCAGCGCAGCAGCTGCATGGGGCTGCCCTCGTCGTCCTCGGGGGCACGCCGGTTCGACTCCCGCAGGGCGAGTCGGGCTTCTTTGACGGTGTTCGGAGTCGCCGCCCGCCCGACCCACAGGCCGAGGCTGATGCCCCGCGAGGCGGGGATGGACTCGCGGCGCACCTGCTCGAGGGCGCAGATCAGCCCGGCGGCCCGCTCGAACTGCTGGATCGTCAGCAGTCGCAGCGTGTAGCGCATGAGGACGGAGACCCCGGCGTCCTGCAGGTTCCGCAGCCGGCGGAGCAGGACGGTGTACCCGACGAGACCGAGGTAGGCCTCGGTCTTGCCGCCGCCGGTGGGGAACCACAGCAGGTCGGCGATCTCGCGGTCTTCGGAGTCCGGCTTCGTGAGACCGACGAGGTTAAGCAGGATGAAGGCGATCTGGAAGGGGCGCCAGGTGTGCTGCTCGTCGTTCGGTACCGAGGCACCGGATCGGATCATCTCCTGGCGGCTGCGCTGCAGTTGCATGGCGGCGTTCATGCCGCGGAAGGCGCTCATCGCCTGCGGATCACGCTCCAGCAGGTCGATGCCCCGCTCGATGCGGTCTGCGGCCTGGCGGGCGGCGGACAGGTGGCGGACCACGGTCTCGAGGAGCGCCTCCGACAGGTTGCGCGCCTTCTGCTGCTCGTCGTCGATCCACGACCGGTAGGCGGCCAGCAGGGTGCGCAGGCCCGCGGTGTCACCGGTGTCGGCGAGGTGCTGCATGCGCAACCCATCGGCGTCCGGTCCACCGGGCTGGGACAGCGGGACGTCGTGCCGGGGGATGAAGGTGGTGGTCACCTCCGTGACGACGGGGGCGTCGCGCCACTCCACGGCGCAGCCGTGACCGACGGCGACGTTGCGCACGTCGCGGAACAGCAGGTCGTAGGACTCCAGGTCCTCGTCCTCGACGCCGGTGGGCCGGGGGCGGGGTCGTTCCGCGAACCCCCCGGAGCCAGTCCGCACCCGCAGGCGCGGTTGGAACCAGCACGCACCGTCCTGCCGCTCAGGGCTTTCGGCCAGCGTGTTGACGAGGACGAGGGTGAGGTTGACGACGTGGTCGGCCGGAGGGCGTGCCACGACGTGCAGGTCGAGCCCGGGTGCCACGGGGACCGACTCGCTGCGGGAGGGCGAGATCGGCACGTCGAGGTCCGCGACCGTCAACGGCACTCGGTGCCAGCGCTCGTCGCGGCGGCGCAGCGAGCGACCGCGCTCGATGACGGTGGGCTCGGGAGCTGTGTCGCCGACGTCCTCCTGCGCGCCCTCCTCGAGCCGGTAGCGGGCGGCGTCGACGGAGACGGTGACGGACGCCGTCTCTCGGACGTCCACCGCGAAGGTCAAACCCATGGACGAGGGGTAGCGGGTGCGGGTGAGGGCGACGGCCGGGTCGAACACCGCGTCGGCGCCGCCGACCCCGTCCTCCGGGGTGTCCTGCTCCTCGGCCGAGACCTCCCCGGCGGACCGGGGACGCAGGATGCCGACGATGAAGCGGTCCAGCGGCGCCTCGGTGAGCAGCTCGTCCTCGGGTCCACCGAGGAGGTCGGCCTCCAGCGCCCGCACCACCTCGGCGCGCGCCTCGTACCACGGGTCCAACCGGCTCACTTCTCCTCCTTCGACCACTGCAGGTCCACCAGTCCGCTGACCCTGATCCCGGTCCACAGCCCCCACCGCCCGACCGCGGGCGCCTGCGGCGTCGCCGCCGGCTGCGGCGTGCCTGCGACGGTGACGACGCCGTCGACCGCTGCGACACCCAGGTCCGGCCAGGGTCGACCCTTCCTGCGCGGGCGGATGCGCCGCGTGAAGGTGTCGGCGAACGACTCGCCGGTCCTGCCCACGAGCAGTCCGCCGTGGTGGATCGAGTACCCCGGCCGTTCGGCGGTCGACCGGCGCGGGTCGAGCGTGAATGTCAGCTCGTCACCGACGTGCACCCGTGTGCGCAGGTGCGTCTGGACGGGCTGGAGGTCCTGCAGGTCCTCCCCGGGCGGCACCTCGGTGGAGACGTCCGCCCCGGCCAGCTCGAGGCCGAGGGTCATGTACTTCTCCCGACCGCCGATGTACCAGCGGTCGATCCGACCGTCGTGGCGCAGGCGCCAGTTCCACGGCAGCGACAGGACGGCGAGCCTGCTGCGCGCACGACTCACCGCGACGAAGGTCGTCCGCACCCGCTCGCCGGGGTCCTGCCCCTCGGTGGCGATCCAGCTCTCCGGGCTGATGAGGACGACGTTGTCGAACTCGAGGCCCTTGGCGCGGTGGACGGTGGACACCACCACGGCGGAGGTGGGTCGAGTCTGCAGCTCCACGGGCACGATGCCGGCGGCGAGGCGGCGCGCCAGGGTGGGGATGTCGAGCTCGGCTCCCCTGCCGCCGGCCAGGGACCTCATCCAGCCCCACGCGGCGGGCTCGACGCCCCGCCGCTCCAGGTCGGGGAGGACCTCCTCGCGCGAGACCGCCGGGCGTGCTCGCTCCGCCAGGACGTCGGCGATCCAGCGCGCCGGTGCCTGTTCCTGCGCCGACCGCTGCTGGACGACGTCGACACCCAACCCTCGCAGTGCGCGGGTCACCTCCAGGGCCTCGCCGTTGGTCGCGCACAGCACCGCGGTGCGACCCTCCCAGCGCGGCAGCAAGCGGCGCAGCTCGTCGAGGGAGCCGATGAGCGGCAGGCGATCGACGAAGCCCTCGACGACCGCCGGCTGCTCAGCGGCACGTGCGGTGTCGAGCCGACGTCCGAGCGCGGTGGCCTCGACGGCCTCGGAGCTCACGGCGCGGTACTGCCCGCGCAAGACCACCCTGCGCACACCCTCCCCGGCGAGGACCCGGTCGAGCAACTGCGCCGACGTCGTGTCCGCCGCACCGCGGAGCTGGAAGTCGTAGATGGCCTGCTGCGGGTCGCCGAGCAGGGTGAACCCGGCGTCGTCCTCAAGCGCCTCGAGGATCGCCAGTAGGAACTCCGCACGCACCCCGACGACGTCCTGGACCTCGTCCACGACGACGTGCCGCAGCGCCTCGAGCTCGTCCGACTCGTTCTCGCGCAGGACCCCGGTGGCTCGCTGGATCCTTTTGTCGAAGGACCACCGACGCCACTCCTCCGGCTCCCCCACCTCGTCGAGCAGGGAGGAGGCCAGCGAGTCCAGGGTCCGCACCGTGACGAGGCGGGAGCGCCCGGACTCCTTGCGGGACCGGGCCTGCACCGCGGCGACCGCCGCCCGGGAGAAGCTGATGACGAGCAGCTCGTCGGTCGCCTCGACGTCCTCCTCCTCGATAAGGTGGCGCAGCAGGCTGGCCACGACCTCCGTCTTCCCCGCCCCGGGCCCCGCAGTGACCACCTGCCGCACCTCGGGCTCGATCGCCGCGGCGAGCCGCTGCTCGGCGTCCAGTTCCACGGGACCCGTCACCGCCCGTTCCACAGGTAGTCGAAGTCGTCGAACGCCAGCCGGTCGCCGTACTGCTGCAGGTTGTCCCGCACGTTGACGATGAGCACCTCCTCCGAGCCGCCATTCAGCGGCCCGCGCAGCCCCCGACCGATCATTTGCTGGTAGAGGTTGGTGCTGAAGGTCGGCCGGGTGACGTAGACGGCGCGGACGGCCGGTGCGTCGAAGCCCTGGGAGAGCACGTTGTAGTTCGTGATGACGCGGATGCGGCCGGTTCGGAAGTCGTCGATGCTCTGCCGGCGCACCGCGGCGTCGGTCTCACCGGAGACGGCCACCGAGGGAACTCCACGCAGCGTCAGCTGGGCCGCCAGGACCCGGGCGTTCTCCACCGACGTGGCGAACAGCAGAGCGGTCCAGTCCTCCGGCAGAGCGGTGATGGACTCGACGATGCGGCGGTTGCGGTCCCGGTCCTCGCCGAGTCGGCTCTCCACGCTGCGGGGCAACGTTCCCGCGCTGAGCGGTCCGAGACGGTCGATCTCGGCCAGCTCGGCGGCCGAGAAGGCGACCGTCGCGCCGGGGAGCTCCTGCTGGCGGACCCGGGCCAGCACCCCGCGCTGCTGGAGCACCGCGTAGGGGTCCCCGTCGAAGGCGCCGTCGTCCAAGCGGTGCCGGTCGTAACGACCGACCAGACGCTCGGTCTCCTTCTCGTTGGTATTGCGGAAGGGCGTGGCGGTCAGGCCAATGAGCGGTCGGCGTCCGGCCCGGGAGCGGCTCTGCCTGCCGAGCCATTCGAGGATCTTCGTGTAGGTCGGGCTGATGGAGGTGTGGGCCTCATCGATCACCACAACCTCGGCCTGCGTGATCCACTCGTAGACGGCGCGTCCCACGGCACCGCGGAGCTTGTCCTCGGTGGCCACCACGAGCTGGAAGCAGGACGGGTCCTCCGAAACGTCGTTGCTCCCCCAGAACCGGCTGATCGACAGCTTCTCCCCGGGGCCGAGCGCCCGCCACACGTACGCCCACGTCTGGACCGCCTGCTCGCAGAGCTCGTCGCTCTGGGCGATCCACACGAGCGGACCGGACAGGCGGTTGCCGCGGACCGCCTCCACCAGCGCCTGCACCGCGACGCGTGTCTTCCCCGCGCCCGTGGGTAGGGACACGATCCCCCTGGCCGGCCCCTCACCCTCCACCAGGCGCTGGATCCGCTCCAGGACCGTCTGCTGGTAGTCGTGCAGCGGACCCAGCACCGCGGGACCTTCGACCTCGAAGACGGCGGGGCGTCGATCGGACGGCATGCCCGCGTACTCGATCGGGAAACCGAGCTCGGTGACGAATCGGCGAGCGCCGGTCACACCGGCCCAGCGGACCGGCGGCAACAGACCCTGGTCTTCCAAGACGCGCTGGAAATGCTGGAGCGTACCCGTGCCGTGGACGGCGCGGACCATCGCCGCCAGCTCCCGCGCGGTGAGCGGTCGCCCGGAGGACTCCTCCGCATCGCGCAGCGCGAGCTGCGGGACGGCACGACGCAACGCGTCCTCGCCGACGGCGACGGCCAGACGGGTGTCGTGGTCCCGAGCGGCCTTGATGCGGGCGCGCAGCTGCTTGGTCTTCAGCTGCTCCTGGGTGTCCAGGACGTGGCGGACATCGGTGGCTTGCAGGCCGAGATCCAGGACGTCGGAGACCTGCCGCAGAACCTCCGCCGGGTCGGTCGCGGTGAGCACCACCCTCCCCTCGTGCAGGAGCGAGGGGATCGCAGTGACGACCTGCCCCTTCGGCGTGGGAGTGATCTGGCTGATCGCGGTGCACGTCTGCAGCTCGACGCCGGCGTGCTCGAAAGGCAGGTAGTTCCGCAGGGTCGGGAAGGCGTCGGCGAGCGGAACAGGTTCACCCGCCGGCTCGACGACCAGCTCGCGCTGCAGCAGGCGCGCTCCGCGGACGAGCCCCCAACGCTCCAGCAGAGCCTCGAGGTCATCCACGTCCGCCACGTGCAACACAGGGCTGCCCTGCGCCAGGAGCGAGCGGTAGGTCACGGCGTCACCGACCACCGCCACCTCGTCGAGCGAGACGTCCACCGCGCGCGTGCCGTCGCTGACCCGGATGGTCGCCGGCCTGTCGACGAAGTGGACGGCCCAGGTGTACAGCGAGGTGCGGCGCTCCTCGTCGGGCCAGGAGCGGGCGATATGGAGCATGGCGTTCCACACCTCGGCCGTGAGGTCTCCGGGGCGCTCGACGAGCTTAAGCCGTTTGGCCATGGGCTCGCTGACCTCGGGAACCGGGAAGACGTCGCTCGGCCACTCCGAGGAGGAGGCGAGGCACGCGTCGATCGGCCACGGCCCGTAGGACGTCTGCAGCCGACCGTGCCGCAGCAACCACCACGTCGCCGGAGCCTTGTACGTCCCCTTCCCGTAGCTGCCGTTGGTCAGGTGGCGGACTGTCCAGGACTCACCTCCGTCGAGCATGAGGACCTGCTCGGTCATGACGACCCGACCCTCGAGGCTGAGGTCGGGCAGCGCCTGGAGGGGCCACGGGGGCCGCGGCCCGTCGGCTTGCAGCCGGTCCAAGGCCGGCTTGCTGCCCTTCGCGGCTTGGACGAAGTGCTTGGTCACCACCTCGCGGTACTCCCGCAACCACTCCTCCTCCGGGGAGTCGTGCCGGAGGACGGGCTGGGTCACCAGACCGAGCCGGGTCAAGAGCTCGACGTCCTGCTGGTGGTACTGGGGGTCTACCAAGAACTCCTTGTCTCGTCGACCGTCCACGGGAACGACGCCCCCGCCGAGGAACGTCCAGGACGCAGCGCGCCAGCGCCCGGCGGCGGTGCGGACCTGCAGCCACCGAGGCACCGGGTGGGGCACGCACTCACGGAAGATGTCCTCCGCGAGGTTGACGGGCACCTGCCGGCTGCGGCGCCACACGTCGGACCAGTCGGCTCCGGCGCGGGTGGCTACGGACTTCAACGCGTGCCGCAGCTCCCCGCTGCGGTCGAGCACCTTGATGCCC
The DNA here is from genome assembly GCF_050871525.1 of Kineococcus auxinigenes. Lineage (NCBI taxonomy): Bacteria > Bacillati > Actinomycetota > Actinomycetes > Kineosporiales > Kineosporiaceae > Kineococcus > Kineococcus auxinigenes. Next base: position 51,299 of record NZ_JBKBCT010000006.1, read on the forward strand.
AGGCGGTCGAGCGCCTCGAGGACGCCCGGGGCTTCGGCGAGGCGCTGGTCGATGAAGGCGTACCCCGTCTCCTCGGGGGTCGCCCGGAGGAAGACGGCTCCGAGCTTGGGCGCCACCAGGCTGCCGTCCTCCAGCCGCAGAACCCGGGCACGCCTGACGTCGGCGGACATCTCCGGGCGTTCGTGAGCGATGCGGGCCACGAGCTGCACGGCCGCGGCGGAGGCCTCGACCGTCGCGGGGGTGCACAGGGACTCGATCCACTCGACGACGTCCGCGGTCCCCTGCTCGTTCCCGCTGAGCAGGCGTTCAGCCTTGAGGCGTCGCTCCGGGTTCCGGTCGACGTCGTGGTGGACCCAGCGGTGCTCCTCCGCAGTGACCTCCCGCCACTCCCGCAGCCACGCCTCGTCGAGCTTCCTCGGGTGGAGGCGCAGTTCCCCGGGCGCGCGCAGGGTCCCGGTCTGGTCCGGGAGACACGGCCCGGTGCGGAGCCTGGCGAAGACGGGCTCGTTGACAGTCTCATCGGCCCAGCTCCGCGTCTCACCCCGACCGCGCGCGGGCAGCAGGTCGAGGAAGGCCGCGGGGTCCTGGGCGTCGAGCAGATCGGGGAGCGACCTCGCCAGCAGAGTCGGCAGCACCTCCGTGAGCAGTTCCTCGTTGAAGCGACCCGAGAGGAGGTTCAGGCGGTCGTCGCTCACCTTCCACGGAGCGTTGACGATGCCGGAGAAGGTGGTGCGCGACTCGGTGGGGAAGAACGCCCAGAACTGACCGAGTGAGCTCACACCCTTCAGCGGTACGGCCCACTGCAGCTCAACCTGCTCACGACGGGCGAGCTCGCCGGCGTCCTTGAGCGCCGCCGGACTCGGCCGGTGCTTGGTCCTCAGGACCCTCCAGCGGCCGACCTCGTCGCCGTTCCACAGCTCGAGAGAGCCGTCCTCGAGCCGATCCAGGCGCAGATCCTTGGAGGCGGCGGGTGGCAGGTTGGTCAACCGCAGCCTGCGCACCTGAGGAACGAAGATCACGAATTGATCGGGGAACCTCGCGATGTCCTCGGCGACGAGGGTCGCACCGTGCTTGAGGGGGAGACGCACCACCGTGGTCGCCCACTGCATCAGACGTCGGAGCACGGGGTCCGCGGCGGCGTGCTCCGTCGGCTCCAGCGGCTCGGCCAGTCGCAGCACGGGACACTTCGGGGCCGAGGGGACGACCTCGCGGATGCGCGCAGCCGAGGTGTGGCGGTCGAAGCCGAAGGAGCCGGAGCGACTGAAGACCTGAGGGGCGTCGGTGATCGCAGTGACGGACTTGAAGCCCAACCCGAACCGGCCGATCTCGTCCGCCCGCTTGCGGGACAGGTGCGAGGCCATGAGGGCGGTGACGCCCTCCTCAGTCATGGCACGACCCTCGTTGGCGACGTAGAGGTAGCCGTCGGTCAAGACGACCTCGACCTGCCCACCCTCGCCGTTGAGCGCGTCGGCGGCGTTCTGGACGAGCTCGTGCACCTGCTTGCGCCCGTACCCGCCCTCCGCCGTGGAGATCTCGATGGCCGCATCCGACTCGACGCGGTGCGGGTCCTCTCGATAGGCCGCCAGACACCGTCTGGACTGCTCGATGACGGCCCCTGCGAGACCCTCGGTCCTCGTAGCCCACCCCTGCACCGCTGATCCCCCCGCAGACCGCCCGTCCGCCCTGGACCGACGCCCCCTCGTGCCTGTACTCGCCGACACCCACGCCTCTCGAAGGCGCCGCCGAGTGCTTGCCATGAGTCATCATGGCAGCAGAGAGTGACGTGTATGTACAACGTGTCGCAAAGTTGCTCGTTGAACTGGCAGGTGCCTTGCCGCCCGACACGTCGAGTCCCTCGGACGGAGCCGGCCGGCCCGGGCTCTCGGGCCCGCACGCCGTCTCGGCAGGCGCCGTCTCAGCCGACGAAGCCCAACCACAAGCTGTCGCGCGCCCTTGTCATCCCCACGTACAGCTCCCGCCGCTCCACCTCCAGCCGCTCCCGCCACGCGGTCTCCGACTCCCCCGGCTTCGCAGCGGACCCGCCCTCGCGCAAACCGGGCAGGAAGACGTGCTTGAACTCCAGACCCTTGGCCCGCTTGATGGTGCCCACCTTGAGCCGCCCGCACGTCTGCCCCGCGTACTCCTCCAGCGGCACGAGCGGCAACCCGGCTCGGCGCAGGACACCGGCGTACCGGGACGCGTCCACGGTGGTGGCCGTGAGCACGGCGCAGTCCCCGAGGCCTGCTCCCGCGGCCGCCAGGTCGGTCACGGCCTGGACGAGCGCCATCTCCAGGCTGCGCACGTCGGGGGCGTCGACGCGCACGGTCACCCCGCCGTCGCGGGCGACCTCCATCCGTCGGGCACCTGCTTCGAGGGAGTCGTCGAGGTCGCCGAAGGCGTCGGAGGCGACGACGGCCACGGCCGCCTCGAGGATGCGGGAGGCATTGCGGTAGTTGGTCTCCAGGACGGTGGAGCGGCCGCGGACGTTGATGCCCGCTTCGGAGAGGGTGAAACCGCCCGGGTACACGGCCTGCTGGCCGTCGCCGATGAGCAGCAGCCCGTCGGGGCCGTCGCCGCCGAGCGCGTGCAGCAGTTGCACGCCCACGCGGCTGAGGTCCTGCACCTCGTCGACGATGACGGCGACGTAGGGCTCGTCCAGCGGGCGCCGCTGCACCTCGGCGAGCGCGAGGAAGAGCAGGTCCGCCGCGTCGTGCAGCTCGCGGGAGCGCAGCAGCTCGCAGTAGTGCGCGTGCAGTTGCCAGACCGCCTCGCGCTGGGCGCGGTTCAGGGGCGTGGAGCGGCCCACCCGGGTGAGGTCGGCGTACTCGGAGAAGTCGGTCAACCCCCGCCCCTTGATGACGGAGGCGATCTCCTCCTTCCAGTACTGCACGGGCACCGGAACCTCGACGAGCACCGAGTAGCGCCCCACGCTCGCCCACGACCGCCAGAAGCACGTGTCGGCGGCCGTGAGGTCGACGCGGTGGCGCACACCGCGCTCGGTGAGGAACCGCCGCGCCCACGAGTGCAGCCCGCGGAACTCGACCCGTTCGACGTGCTGGGGTGCCAGCCGGGCGAAGGTGGCGGCCAGCACGGTCGGCAGGGTACGGACGAAGGAGACGTACAGCAGCCGTCCGGGGCGGGTGCCGGCGAGGTAGGCGGCGCGGTGCAGGCCGATGACGGTCTTGCCGGTGCCGGCGGGGCCCCGCACCCGGGCGGGGCCGTTGCGGCTCTGGCGGACGAGCTTGGCCTGGCTGGGGTGCAGGAACGCCATCCAGTCCTCGATGGGGGCGGCGAGCGCACCGTCGAGGAGGGACGTCTCGAGTTCCTCTGCGCTGAAGAGGGCTTGCTGCTCCGGCTGCTCATCGGCGGCCTGCAGCGGTAGGACGGGTGGGACCACGACGGGACTGATCTCGACCGGGCCGGCGTCCTCGTGGGGCGGGAAGTCGCGTTCGAGGACGGCCAGCACCTCGGGGAGCTTCTCGGCGTCGAGGCGCTCGCCGCGGCGGTTGATCCACGGCACGAGGTGCTTCTCGCCCATCACCGTGACCCGGCCCAGGGTCAGCGGCCCGAACGCCTTGCCGACGAAGACGAGGACCGGCACCACCTCCAGCGGTGCGAGTCCCACCTCGGCGACGGTCTGCTCCGCGAGCTCGGCGATGCGCAGCACCTTGTCGACGTCGTCGTGCGCGTTCTCCTGCCCGCGGCACAGGCGTCCGTCCTCGACGTGCACCTCCCGCCAGTTCTTGACGTCGACGACGAGCACTCCGCCGGGACCCACGTGCAGCAGGTCCACGTTGGCCGCCCGGGTGCCCGGCCAGCGCCGGTCGGCCAGCAACGTCCAGCCGGAGCTGGACATGGGCTGCAGCAGTGCACCGATCTTGCGCTCACCCGCACCGCCGGCCTCGTGCCGGCGGACGATCCGCTGCTGCTGCGCGGCGAGGCGCAGGTACTCCTCGGCGAGGGCACGCGCGCGTCGGGCCTCGACGTCCTGGGACGCACCTGCCGTCACGGCGCTCACAGGTCGTACACCCCGACGTGGTGCACGACGAACCGCGCCGGGTCGCTCTCGAAGGTCACCGAGGCCCGGGCGAGCGTCACGAAGGCCTCGTCGATGACGTCGAGACCGCGCCGCGCCGCGACCCGCTTTGGGCCGAACACCGGGTACGTGCGGGAGCGGACGTCGAAGTCGACGACGTACTGGACCTGCACGACCGCTCCTCCCCGTGCTGCTCGAAAACCTGCTGCGTGGTGCGACAGGTGCGTGGAGGGTTGTCGACACGAGTCCGGAGCAGGCGGAGGTGCGGTACCGGAACGGAGCATGCGGAGCACTCGAACGGCTGCAAGGGCTCTCCCACGGGGCAGAAGCAGGCCCTCGACATCGAGCACTGGACCGGGGTGCAGTGGAGTGCTTCTATGTGCACTGAAGTGCGCATAGAAGCACTCCATCGGACGGGGGAGGTGGCGACGTGAACTGGGTCCACCCCCTCTCCGCGCTGTTCCCCACCGTTCAAGGCGCCGTGCTCCATACCCTCTGGCGGCGCACCACTCCGATGACCGGACGCGAGGTGCACCGCGTCAGCGCGACCGGCTCCTACCGGGGCACCCTGGTCGCGCTCGACCGCCTGGTCGAGCAGGGGATCGTCGAAGCGCGCCGCGTCGGGCAGGCGCGCGAGTACCACCTCAACGAGGAGCACCTCGCCCACCCCGCCTTGACTGCGGCGCTCGCCGCCTTCACCCCTCGGGCCGACCTGGACGATCGGCTGCGCGCTCTGGTGCACCAGCACCTCCCCGACGACCGGCACGTCTCGCTGGCCTACTTCGGCTCCTTCGCCCGAGGAGAAGCGGGAGCGGACAGCGACATCGACCTCCTCCTCGTCGTCCCCGACGGCACCGCTGACGACACCACCGACCGGATCGTCGCCGACCTGGAGGTTCGCGGGCAGCGGTGGACGGGCAACGAGGTCCAGGTCTACGCGACCCGTCACGCCGACCTCGCTCGCGCGGTCGCCGCGGGCGACCCCATCGTCGCCGAGTGGCAGCGGGACGCCGTGACGATCCTCGGCCCGACGATCCAGCGACTCCTGGAGGCGCCTCGATGACTCCCCGCCCCGGCCCTCGGATGCAACCCGTGACGGCAGCGGAGGTGCAGGTGCGCGCCGAGGCGGCGCGCAAGTTCCTCGAGGTCGCCCGCATGGTCGAGGACGACACCTCCGATCCCGCCCTCCCTCGCGTCGCGAGCGCCCTCGCCGTCCTGGCCGGCATAGCTGCCAGCGACGCCGTCTGCGGTCACGTCCTCCACTAGCGCCCGCAGGGGCAGGACCACCAGGAAGCCGTTCGCGTGCTCGGGAGCATCCGTGGCGCCGACGAGCTCGCCACCTCACTGCGCCGCCTCTTGGCCGACAAGACGACGTCCCAGTACGGCACCACGTACATGACCGCGCAGAAGGCGGCGTCGATGGTCCGGCACGTCGAAAAGCTCGTCGAGGGCATGGAGCAGCAGCTGCGGAGCCGGTGACGCACCGCCGATCGCGCTGACGGGCACCCTCGGCCTGCGACCCGTCTGCACTCGCAGGACGACGAACAGCAGCACACCAGGAGGATCCACGTGGACCGACAGCACCGGGTGATGGGCGCCCTCGTGGGCTCCGCCGTCGGCGACGCGCTCGGCGCGCCGTTCGAGTTCGGCCCGCCGGGTGCGTTCAGCGCCCGTTTCCCCACCGCGGCGCGCGGGGTGGCCACCGAGATGTGCGGCGGCGGGACGCTGGGCTGGGAGCCGGGCGAGTTCACCGACGACACGCAGATGGCACTGCTGGTCGGGCAGTCGCTGCTGGAGCGCGACGGCCTGGACGAGGCCGACGTCTTCGAGCGATTCCGCCGGTGGGCGCAGGCCGGGCCGCCGGACATCGGGGTGCAGACGTCCGCGGTGCTGGGCTCCGGGCTGCCGTGGGACACCGCCGCGACCGAGCACGTGCGCGCCGGGCACCGCGCCGCCGGCAACGGCTCGCTCATGCGCACCACCCCGGCGGCGATCTCCTTCGCCCGCGCGGGGCAGCAGGCGAGCATGGACGCCGCCCGGCGGATCAGCGCCCTCACCCACGGCGACCCGGCGGCCGGGGAGGGGTGCGCGCTCTTCCACGAGGCGCTGCGGGTGCTGCTGGAGGCCGGGAACGCCGACGGGGCCGTCGCCGCAGCGCTGCCGCTGGTGACGGAGGAGCACCGGGCGAAGTGGGCGCAGGTGTGCGACCCGGGCTGGCGGCCGCAGGACGCCACCGAGGCCAACGGAGCGGTGTGGCCGACCCTGGGGTCGGCGCTGTGGGCGCTGCGGAACTCGGCGACGTTCGAGGAGGCGTTGCGACTCGTTCTCGACCTCGGCGGGGACACCGACACCGTCGCCTGCGTCACCGGGGCGCTGGCCGGGGCCCGCGCCGGGATGACGGGCGTCCCGGTCCGCTGGAGTTCCGTGGTGCACGGGCGCGTCCCCGGGTTCCCCGGCCGGGCGTGGGAACTGCGCGACCTGCAGTGGATGGCCGCGCGCCTCGACGGATCCACCGCGGACCTGCACGAACCGCCGCCGACCCGCGGGCTGGAACCCCGGGAGGTTTCCCCCGGCGTCTGGGCGTCCGACCTCGACGGCGCGCGCCGCAGTGACCGCGGCTTCGCCGTGGTGTCTTTGTGCCGCACGGGTGGGCGCTTCGGCCACGACGTGCAGCGCTTCGCCTACCTCACCGACGACGACAGCAACACCGAGCTCGTCACCGTCCTCGACGACGTGCTCGCCGACATCGCCGCCCTGCGTGCCGACGGCCGGCGAGTGCTCGTGCACTGCCACGCCGGCGCCTCGCGCACCGGGCTGGTGCTGCGGGCGTGGCTGGTGCGCGAGGAGGGGTTGTCAGCGCAGGAGGCGACGGTTCGGGTGGCGGCGGTGTGGCCGCAGCTCAGCACGTGGAACGACAGCTTTACCGCTGCACTGCGGGAGGTGGAGCGCCGCCGCGGGAATGTGCCCCGGTGACCACCGGCGCCGGCACCGGTTCACGAAGGCGCAGCCAGTTGACCGGAGGCGAAGAGCATCGCCGTGAACGCGGGGCACGCTTCGACGACTCCCTGAACCTGCAGCACCGCCTCCCGCACCACGTCAGGCGCAGTGACCTCCTCCACGGTCAACCGCCGCGCCAACCGCAGGTGGCTGTACGCGCTCAGCTGACCGAGCAGCGCAGCGGACACCTCGCCGACCGGCACCTCCGCGGCAGGTGCCGTCCAGTCCCCGGCGTCCACGACCAGGGTCAGCGGGGAGTCGCTGAGGGCGTTGAGCTGTCCCGCCAGGTCGGCGTGGTGGGGTGCCCAGGATCGTTGCGCGGCGGCCCAAGTGGGTGGTTCCTGCACGTAGCCGACCTCGACGCCGGGGCGCACGAAGTCGAAGAGGACGTACAGGGCGGTGCGGTCGCTCTTGGTCGTCCGCCGCGGCCAGGCGGTGGGCCAGTAGGCGGCGGCGAAGTGGTCGCGCGCCCACTCCTGCGGCCGCTGCCACCCCAGGCCGCCGGCGGTCCACAGCCCCTTCTGCGGCCACCCCCACGCGATCCCGTCGTCCTCCAACCGGGCGGTCAGTTCCTGCACGAACGTGGAGATCGCGGGGTAGAGGCGCTCGGCCGCGACGCGGTGCGCGTCGGCGACCTGCTGGTAGTCGGTCGCGTCAAAACCGTTGAACACCCTGGCCACTCCCCTGCGTTCCATGAGTTCGACCGTGTCGTCGCGCAGCGCCTGTTCGTGCACCGCGAGGTCCCGCAGGCCCCGCAGGAGGTCGGCGACGGCGCGCCAGGGCAGCCAGCGGACCTCCGGACGTCCCACGGCGGCGCCCGCCCCGACCAGCTCGTCGAGCTCCTCGCGCGCCCGCGCCACGTCCACCGGCTCCGACGTTCCCGTGGTCAGCGCCACGACGGTCGCACTCAACCCTCGCGCGGCGGCACGTTCGGAGAGGGCGCACCACTGGACCGTCAGCTGCTGCAGCGTCCCGTGCCCCTCGACCTGGTACCGGCCGAACCCCGCGTGGTACTTCGCCTCGACGGCGATCAGGTGACCGGCGACCTGGACGAGCACGTCGGGTTCGACCTGCCGACCGGGCAGCAGGCTCACCGGCAGCTTCGGCCACAGGGTGATCGTCGCGCGTTCGACGTCGGCGGCTGAGAACTCGACCCCGGGCAGGGCGGCCGCGAGGAGGGGCTTCAGCAGGCGCTGTCGCGGCAGGTAGCGCACCGCGGAGAACACGGCGTCCGTGAGGGTGTCCTCCATGCGTTCCGCCGCGAGCGTCGCCGCGGGGTCGAGCTTGCCCTGCAGTTCGGCGCGCACAGCGCGAGGGTGCTCGCCGCGCCCGGCGGCGTCGAGCCATGGCGTGTCGGACTCGGGTGCGTCAGTCCCGGAACCGGGCGGTGAGCCGATCCGCCCGAGCCGCGATCGCGGTGACCACGTCCTCGCGCGCTCCCGTCAGCGTCGCCACCGACGGGTCGAGCGCCCGCTCGAGGGCCTCGTCGAGCAGCCGTGCCACCGCCTGGGCGGGCAGCGGCCACGACGAGAACTCGGCCAGCACGTCGCCGCGGTCGACACCGTCGGCGTCCCACCCGCCGTTCACCGACATGGCCATCCGGCGCTCCAGCGGCGCGGCGCCGGGTGTGCGGGCCAGGTGCAGGGTCGGCACGACGTCGTACAACGGCGCCAACCGAGAGCCGCCCTCGGTGTGCAGCAGGGACAGGTTGCGGGCGTGGGCGTCGGCGTTGCCGACGAGCACCGTGGTGAGCAGCGCACGGGCGAGCGCCAGCAGCTCGGCCCGCGGGTCGGCGGCCACCGCCCGCACCACGGCGGCGATGTCCCGCCAGCCGGGCCCGCCGTCGGCCTGGTACTTCTCGTCGGGCAGCCGTCCGCACGCCTGGCAGAAGTCCTCCTGGTGCGTGCGGACCACCCGGCCGTCCGCGCCGACGTGCCGGTCGTAGCGGGCGACGCTGAGCACCGGGCGGCCGGCCACCTCGAGGATCTCCGCGCAGGCGGTGTCGGCACCGAGGTGGCGGGCGAAGGCCAGGCCGAACGCCTCGAGCTGCACGAGGTCGGGGAACGTGTCCGGCTGGGGTTTGAGCAGGTGCGTCGAGGGGGTGCCACCGACGGGCCGCGCCCACGAACCGTCGGGGCGGCGGGCGAGCAGGAGCTTCTCCTGCCGGCCGGCGAGAGACAGCCGCACCCCGCGGCCCACGCCGAGGGGTTGCTGCGGCAGGGCCGCGAGCGCTTCATCGAGCCCGCTGGCGTCCAGCGGCTCGGTGCCGCCGAGGTCGTCGACGGGGCGCTCGCCGTCCGGGAGCACCTGGACGGCCCCGGCGCAGTCCGCCCCGATGGCGGCGAGGAGGCGGGCCACGTCACCGCGGGGAACGTCGAACGTGCGCTCGACGGCGGTGCGGAACTCGCCCTCGGGCAGCAACCCCTCGATGAACGGCCGGGTGCTGCCGACGCTGTACGGGGCGGGTCGCACCGGCAGCGACGCGGAGAGGACGACGGCGCCGTTCCCCCACCGTTCGACCGCCGCCGGCAGGTACCGGAGGCTGAGCTGCCGGCTGCGGACCTCCACCAGTTCCGCGACCGGCTCGCCGCGCAACCACACGGCCAGGGGTGGCGTGCGCGGGCTCACGGTCGCGGTGCGCCGGTGCCGCGGGGGACGACCGCGAGGTCGTGCCCGAGCACGGCGAAGAGGTCGAAGAGGCGCTTGACCTGCAGCGACACCTCACCGGTCTCCAGCAGGCTGACGTACTGCCGGTTCACCCCGGCCCACTCGGCGAGCTCCTGCTGGTTCATCCCGGCCCGGTGGCGCAGGTCGGCGAGGGCCTGACCGAGCTGAGCGGGGGTCGCGGCGCGGCTCACTCCCGGGATGCCCGGATTTCCTGTCATGCGGACCATCGTGCCTGTTGCCAGGAAATCCGGTCAAGTGGAGCGGGGCGCACGTCCCCCGTTCGAGCGCCGACCACCTCGGGACGATCCGTGCTGCCAGGCGGCTCGGCGGACGGTCGGCACCTGCGGGAAGAACACCTCCGTCACACTCGTCTCAGGCGTAACACGGCCGTCACCTCGACGAAGCACCGGCGACCCCGGGCGCACCTACGGTCCGGCGCGACACCCCGTCGTCCCCGGAGGTCCCGTGCCCGTCCCGTCCCGCGCCCGCCGCCGCTCCGCAGCGCTGCTGGCAGCCACCGCGCTCTGCCTCGCCCCGGCCCTCGCCCCCGCGAGCGCCTCCCCCACCCCGCACGACGAACTGCCCCGCGTCGTCGGCCTCAGCGTCAGCGACGAGCTGGACATGCTCGCCGCGGGGACGACGACCTCGGTGGAGCTGGTGCAGGCGTACCTGGACCGCATCGCCGCCTACGATGACGCCTACGCCGACCAGCCGGGCCTCCACTCGGTGGTGACCGTCAGCCCGACCGCGCTGGAGAACGCCCGTCTGCTCGACGCCGAACGCGCCGCCGGCATCTCCCGCGGCCCGCTGCACGGGGTGCCGGTGCTGGTGAAGGACAACTACGCCACCTACGACATGCCGACCTCCGCGGGCAGCGTCGCGCTGGCGGACTACCAGACCGCCGAGGACTCCACGGCGGTGGAGCGGCTGCGCGACGCCGGGGCGATCGTCCTGGGCAAGACGAACATGGCCGAGTTCGCCTGGCACGGCACGTTCACGCTGTCCTCGGTGCGCGGGCGCACCGCGAACCCGTACGACCAGGACCTCAGCGCCTCCGGTTCCAGCGGCGGCAGCGGCGCGGCCGTCGCCGCGAGCTTCGCCGCTGCGGGCCTGGGCACCGACTCGTGCGGGTCGATCATCGGCCCCAGCGCGCACCAGAGCCTGGTGGGCTACCGCCCGACGATGGGCCTGACGAGCGTCGCCGGGATCGTGCCGCTGTCGGTGCGCCAGGACGTGTCCGGCCCGATGACCACGACGGTGGAGGACGCCGCCCTGCTCGGCAGCGTGCTCGCCGGTGAGGACCTCGCCGACCCGCAGACCGAGATCGCCGCCGAGCAGGACCCGTCCACGTTCGTCCCGGGCCTGAGCGACACCGCCCTGGAGGGCAAGCGGATCGGCTACTTCCACTGGGACTACTCGGAATCCACCCCTGAGGGCCCGCGCCCGGGCACCGAGGAGGTGACGGGGATCGTCGACCGGGCCGTCGCCGACCTGGCCGCCGAGGGCGCGCAGATCGTCGAGGTTCCCTTCACCCGCGAGTTCGTCCGCGAGCAGCTCGCCAGCGGCGGGTGGATCGACATGCGCGCCAGCGTCGACGCGTTCTTCGCCTCGACGAAGGCCGAGTGGCCCGAGGGTCTGGCGGAGCTGACCGCTCCCGCCGACGAGCTGACGTTCTCCGACGTCGTCGCCGACGGTCGCTCGTCCCTGGAGCCGGAGACCGTCGAGTCGTGGCTGGCGCTGGAGGACGTACCCAACCCCGCCTACGACGCGGCCGTCGCCGCGCAGGAGGCCGGGAAGGACGCGATGGACGCCTTCTTCGAGCAGTACGACCTCGACGCACTGGCCATGCCGACGTCCGAGGCGCCGGCGAACGAGGACTGGGCCGGCACGACGTTCTGCGACGTGGGCGCCAACACCGGCGTCCCGTCGATCTCGCTGCCCGCCGGGTTCACCGCCGCGGGCCTGCCCGTGGGGCTGGAACTGGCCGCACCCCGCTCCACCGACGCGACGCTGCTGGCGATGGCCTACGACTACGAGCAGGCCACTCAGCACCGCCTGGCGCCGGCCAGCACCCCGGAACTGCCGCGCAACGGCACGATCCCGAAGGAGGTCGTCGCCACCGGCCCGGCACGCGAGGACAGCTGAGCCGGGCGCAGCACCCTCCCGGCGCTCGACGCGTGAGCGCAGGGGCGTCCCGCCGCCGCGAGGTGGCGGCGGGACGCCCCGACGTGCCCGGCGTGCCGGCGCCCCTCACGGCCCCAGGAGTGCGGCCGGCACGACCGCGATCCCGTCCCGACGCCGGTACGCGTGCGGACCGGCGGTGACGACCACGGCGTCGAGCAGGTCCTCGCCGAGCTCACCCCGCAGCCAGGTCAGGTGCTTCACGTCAGCGTCGGTCACCGTCCCGGCGAGCTTCACCTCCACAGCGACGACCCGGCCGTCACCGCGCTCGACGATCAGGTCGACCTCGTGCTCACCGCCCCGCACGCGCAGGTGCCCGGTGCGCGCCTCGGCAGCCTGCGCGTACACGCGGACGTCGAGGGTGACCAGCGACTCGAAGAGCTGACCGAGCAGGGTCGCCTCGCGTCCGGCGGTGGCGGCCGGAGCAGCACCGACGAGGGCCCCCGGGTCGACGCCGAGCAGGCGCGCCGCGAACGCCGGGTCCGCCAGGTGGTGCTTGGGCGCGGCGGCCAGGCGGGCCAGGTGGTTGCGCGACGGCGTCCACGCCGGCACCGGGTCGAGGAACCAGAGCCGTTCGAGGATGTCCCGGTAAGCGATCGTCGTCGTCTTGGCGGGTTTGTCGGCGTCGCCGGGGGTGGCGGCGTCGCGCAGGCGGTCGTAGGCGGTGACCGTGGACTCGGCGGCCGCGTAGGCGGCCATCCACCGCCGCAAGGGGACGGGGTTGCGCACCGCCCGGCCGAGGTCGGGGAAGTCGCGGTCGACGATGCTCTCGACGTAGCCGTCGAGCTGCGCGCGGCGCAGCCGCGGGGGCAAGGGCCGGATCGCGGGCAGACCCGAGGCGCAGATCTCCTCGGCGTAGTCCTCGACCCCCACGTCGGTCGTGCCCTCGACGGCCGGACGGCGCCCGTTCAGCAGTTCGGCGAGGGACACCGCCGGGACGGTCACCCCGCGCTCGGTGAGCGTCATGGGGCGCATCCGCAGCCGCACGATGCGTCCCGCGCCGCTGTGCACCCCGGCGTCACGGGGGACCGCCGAGCCGGCGAGCAGGAAGGAGCCGGGCTCCGCGCCGTCGTCCACGGCCCGCCGCACGGCGTCCCAGGTGGCGGGCAGGTGCTGCCACTCGTCCAGCAGCACGGGAGCGGGTCCGCGCAGGGCGCGCGCCAGGTCCGCCGCTGCGACGTCGCGCTGGGTCGGGTCGTCCAGCCGCACGACCGTGCGGGCTCGTTGGAGGGCGGTGCGGGTCTTGCCGACCCCCTTGGCGCCTTCCAGCGCCACGGCGGCCAGGCCGGGCAGGAGCTCGTCGAGCTCACGATCCACGACGCGGGGCGCGTACGGGGCAGGTCGGGACACAAGATCACGCTACCTTTTGCGTGACTTCTACGCTACCTTTTGCGCCTCCTCTAGGCTACCGAATGCGGCCCCCCAGCGCTGCCGAACGCCGATCACGCCTCCTTCGGCGTCCCCGGCGCGATGCCCGCCAGCAGCGCCTCGAACGCCTCCTCGTCCACCACCGGAACCCCGTGCTTGCGCGCGTCGAGGACCTTGCGCACCCCGGCGTCCGGCTCGTTGGTCACCAGCAGCCCGGTGGTGCGGCTGACGCCGTTCATCACGTCCAGGCCGGCGGTGATCGAGCGGGCGATGAGGTCCTCGCGCGGGGTGGTCGTGTCGCCGCTGAAGACGACCTTGGTGCCCTGCACCAGCGCCTCGCCGACCACCCAGCGCCCCGGGTCGGTGAACGCGCAGGGGGTGCGCGGTGCGGTGGCCGGGCGCCGCCAGCGCCGCTGCGCCGGGGTGGGCGGGTTCTGCCGCAACGGGATCAACGGCAGGTCGATCCCCTGTTCGGCCGCCTCGCGCAGGGAGGCGCGCAGCACCTCGGTGAGCACGCGGGTGTCGTCGACGGCGTCGTGGGCGCGTTCCTGCGCCACGCCCCAGTGCGCGGCGACGCGGGCGAGGGTGAGGTCCGGCAGCGGCAGGCGCAGCCGCCGGCTGAGCGTCACCGTGCACAGGAAGTGCGGCACCCGGTGCTCGGCGCCGCTGCGCTTGAACTCCTCGTGCAGGAAACCCCAGTCGAAGGGGGCGTTGTGGGCGACGAGCACCCGCCCGGCGAGCAGGTCCGCGAGCTTCCCGGCGACGTCCGCGAAGGTGGGGGCGTCGTGCAGCATCTCGGCGCTGATGCCGTGCACGTGGGTGGGGCCGGGGTCGCGGCCGGGGTCCACCAGGGAGTCCCACGCGCCCTCCACGCGCCCGTCCGCAGTCAGCTGCACCACCGCGACCTGCACGACCCGGTCGGCGGAGGCGTCCATGCCGGTGGTCTCGACGTCCACGACGGCGTAGGGGTGCGGGTAGCGGGCGACGACGTCCGCGGGGAGGGGGTCGGGCAGGTCAGCGGGCGGGGTGTGGGGGAGCACGAGCCCATGATGCGCGCCCGGTCCGACGGGAGCCGCAGCTGACTCGGACGCCACATATACATAGTCCGTACGATGTACATGTACGTGAAGATGTGGCCCGGTCACCGGGTTCGAGCTCCGCCTCCTCGTCGCGAGCAGCTCCCTCAGACGGGTGCCAGCAGCTCGCGCGCTCCCGGCGTCAGGAGGTGTTCGACCCGCTCCCACGGCACCAGGTACTGCCGCGTGCCGTGCCCGCCGAGCTGCTGGTCCTGGAACCAGAACGTGATCCCGTCCTCCCCGGACTGCCACGCCGCCCAGTTCACCTCCTGCGGCGCGAGCCCCTCCGCATCGGTGACGGGCTCCCCAGCCGCGTCGGCGACCTCCTCCACCACGGGAGCGAGCTCCTCGAACGCCGCGCGCGGGTCGGCGAACACGTCGCTGAGCACCACGGGTTCCTCGCGCTCGACGTCCAGGACGACGGTGGTCACGGACGTCGTCGGGTGGGCGGTGCCCTCGGTGGAGTCGACGAACTCCAGCAGCACCTGCACGGTGCGCCCGTCGTCGGTGGTGACGGTGCCTTCCCCGGTCAGCAGGCGCGGCGGGTCCCCGTCGAGCACGGTGGCCGCGGCGGCCTCGACCACGTGGTCGGCGGAGGCGGTCACGCGACGGTTCACCTCGCCGGCCACCGCCGGGCCCGTGGCGCGCGGGACGGTGACGTCCCACGTGAAGGTGCCGTCGGAACCCGTCAGGTGCTCCTCGTCCCAGCGCAGCGCCTCGCGCGCGGGGGTGGGCTCACCGCTCGGCGTGGAGGAGGAGGTCGTGCTGCCCGGCGCCGCGGCGAGAGACGCCGGCTCGGCGCCGCACGCGGACGCGGTGATCCCCGCGAGGAGCACCGCGGCGCCCCAGCGCGCCGGGCGGGAGGTGGACATGGCGGGACCCTTCGCCGGGAACGAGAGGTCGGGACCCTACCGAAGCGAGCCCACCGGCGAGGGGAGTTTCCCGGGACGGTCCGCACGCATGCTTGCGCCCGGCCGACCCCGCGTGCTCCCCTGACGGCCGGGCGAGGCGAGGGGGTACGGGCGGTGAGCCGGAGCGAGCGCGGGCACGACGCCGCCGCACCCCCGGAGCCGCCGACGGAACCGGTGCTGCTGGCCGCCGACGACCTCTCCGGCGCCGCCGAGGCCGCCCTCGCGCACGGCGGGCCGAGCACGCTGCTGCTCGACCCGGGCATCCCCACGCCTGCCACGGACATCCTGGTGCTGGACCTGCACTGCCGCACCGGCTCGGCCGAGGCCGCCGCCGACGGGCTGCGCCGGGCGCTGACGCGGCACGCCACCGGCCCGGGCGGGCACCGGCGGCGGGTGGCGCTGAAGGTGGACTCCCTGCTGCGCGGCCACCTGGCGGCCGCCGTCGCCGGCGCGCTCGCCACGGGCGCGCCCGTCGTGCTCGCCCCCGCGCTGCCGGTCGCGGGCCGCACCGTGCGCGGCGGCGTCGTGCACGTCGACGGTGTGCCGCTGCACCGCACCGGCGCCTGGCACGCCGAGCCGACGGTGCCGCCGGTGTCCGTGGCCGCCGCCCTCGGCGCGGTACCCGCGCACGCGCTGGGCCTGGACGCGGTGCGCTCTCCCACCTCCGCGCTGGCCGCGGCGTTCGCGGCGGCGGCCGCCCGCGGAGCGGTGGTGGTGTGCGACGGCACCGACGCCGGCGACCTCGATGCCGTGGTGCGCGCGGCCACCGCCGTCGGCGCAGTGCTCGTCGGCTCCGCCGGCGTGGTCGCCGCCCTCGGCCGCTCCCGGCCCGCGCCCCGCGCAGCAGCGGCCCGCCAGGCAGCGCCGCCAGCGGGCGGAGACGTGCTCGTCGTCGTCGGCACCGCCGCCCCGGGCGCCCGCGCACAGCTGCACGCCCTGCGGCGGGCGGGCGCGCGCGTCGTGGAGCTCAGCGAGGACCCGGCGGCGACGCCCCGGGCGCTGCGGGCGGGGTTGCGCGGCGGGTGCGCGGCGCTGACGCTGCCGCCCGGTCCCGTGGAGCCGGCCCGCTCCCGGCACCTCGTCGGCGCGCTCGCGGACGCCGCGCGCGCCGCGGTCACCGCGCACCCGACCCCGCTGCACCTGGCCCTGACCGGCGGGGAGACCGCGCGCGCCGTCCTGGACGCCCTGGGGGTGCGGGTGCTGGAACCCCTGCGGCAGGTGCACCACGGCGCCGTCGTCTCCCGCGCCCCCGGCGGGCGCCTCGTCGCCACCCGCCCCGGCAGCTTCGGCGACGCCGGTTCCCTGCTCGCCCTGGCTCGGGCGCTGGGCGCCCTGCCGGGAACCCCCGCACCGCACCTCGACGCCGTCCCGGAACGACAGGAGATCCCCCGATGAGCACCGCCCCCTCCCCCGCCGCCCCCGCGAGCGGGAACCCCGACCCGGGGACGCCGTTCATCGCCGTCACCATGGGCGACGGCGCGGGCGTCGGCCCGGAGGTGACCGTGGGCGCGCTGCTGGACGTGGGGGTTCTCGCGGAGTGCCGCCCCGTCGTCGTCGGCGACGCCGCCCGGTTGCGGCGGGCCGCCCGCGCCCTGGGGGTGGACGCGCACGTCGTCGCGGTGGGTTCCGTGGCCGAGGCGGAGTTCACACCGGGGCGCGTCAACGTGATCGACCTGGGACTGCTGCCGGAGGACCTGCCGTTCGGCGAGGTCTCCCCGGTGGCCGGTGACGCCGCGTACCACTACGTGCGGGTGGCCAGTGAACTGGCGCTGGGCGTTGCGGTGCAAGGGATCTGCACGGCCCCGCTGAACAAGGCGGCCCTGCACGCCGGCGGGCACGTCTTCCCCGGGCACACCGAACTGCTCGCGCACCTCATGGGCGTGGAGGAGGTGTCGATGATGCTGTCGACGCCGCGGGTGAAGGTCATCCACGTCACCACGCACCTCGGCCTGATCGACGCGATCTCCCGCATCGAACCCGGCCTGGTGGAGCGCACCGTGCGCCGCGGGCACGCCGCGATGGTGCGCTCCGGGGTGGCCGAGCCGCGCATCGGCGTGTGCGCGATCAACCCCCACGCCGGGGAGGGCGGGCTGTTCGGGTACGGCGAGGAGGCCGAGAAGATCACCCCGGCGATCGAGGTGCTGCGGGCCGACGGGGTCGACGCGCGCGGCCCGCTGCCCGCCGACACCGCGTTCTTCCTCGCCGGGCGCGGCGACTACGACCTGATCGTCGCGATGTACCACGACCAGGGGCACGGGCCGGTGAAGGTGCTCGGCATCGAGGCCGGGGTGAACATCACCGTCGGGCTGCCCGTCATCCGCACCTCCGTCGACCACGGCACCGCGTTCGACATCGCCGGCACCGGCCGCGTCGACGTGCGCAGCATGGTGGAGGCGCTGCACCAGGCGGCGCAGATGTCCCCGCGCCCCGGGGCCTGAAACCCCGGGCGGTGCCTCAGGCGGGTTCCTCGCCGGTGCCGCCGTCGGCCTGTTCGCGCAGCAGGTCCAGGTGGCCCAGGTGCCGGGCGGTCTCCTCGACCAGGTGCAGCAGGATCCAGCGCAGCGAGGAGTCCCGTCGGTGGGCGGTGGCGTCCAGGGACGCGGCCGCGCCCACCACCGCGTCGCACCGGCGGGACTCGGCGGCGTACTCGGCCAGGAGCTGCTCGACGGTCACGTCCGCCGGCACCCGCCACTCCCCATCGGGGTCGTCGTCGCTCCAGTCGAACTCCAGGCCCTCCTCGCCGGCGAACACGTCGCGCAGCCAGGAGCGTTCGACGTTCGTCAGGTGGCGCACCAGGCCGTGCGGGCCCATCCCGCTGGGGGTGGTCGCCGAGCGCAGCGCGTCCTCGTCGGCGCCGCGCAGCTTCCACGCCACGAGGTCGCGCTGGCGCTGCAGCACGCCGAGCACGGTGGTGCGCTCGTCGCCGTGGTGGGCGGCCTCGGTGATGCCCGCCCGCGTGCCGTTGACCGCTCCGCTGCCGTCGTCCACCCGCCCACCGTAGCCAGGCGGTGCGCGGTGGGGGCGCGTCCGCCCGTGACGGACCTGCGCCGCTCCCCTACGGTGAAGGCGTGGTCCCGGCCGATGTCCCCTCCGCCGCCGCCGAGCACGGCTCCGGGTCGCCGCCCGCGCTGCTGGAGGCCGTCCTGCGCCCCGGCGGCCTGCACCTGCGGCTGGACGGGCCGACGGCCGAGGACCTGCTCGTGGCGCTGTCCCGAGGGGAGGCGGTGTGGGAGGACGTGGACGTCCTGCCGGCCGGCTCCAGCGGAGAGGTCCTCGACGTGGAGGCGAGCATCGGCGACCGGGTGCTGCTGCGTTCCGAGGACGGCACCCGCGCCTCCGGCGCCGTGGACGTCGTGGACCCCGACACGGCCCCGCAGCAGCCGGAGGCGGACGGGGAGGAGCCCGAGGCGGGCACGCCTGACGAGGACGCCACCGAGGGCGAGTCCGAGGCCACCGAACTCGAGGAGGACACGTCCAAGGATGACGACCCCGAGGGTCGTGAGGCGCTGTGGCAGGTCGCGAGCACCCTGGAGGAGCGCCACGGGGAGTGGAACGCGCACCCCGAGGGGCCGGTGCTGCACGTGCACGGCCGGTTCGGCAACACGTTCCGGGTGGCGGCCGAGGGGATCAGCGCGGGAGCCGGGGACGTCCGCGCCGTGTGCGCGATCTCCTCGCGCGGCGACTACACGCTGCTGGTGGTCGCGGGCCGGGAACTGCTGCGCGCTGAGGAGCGGGCGGGGGTCCCCACGCAGTGGCGCCACTACGACCTGCCCGCGCACCTGGACGCCGCGGCGCTGGCGCAGAACCCGGACGTGGAACGGCGGTGCCGGCGCCCGCAGCGCTCGCCGCTGCTGCCGCCGGAGGGTGCGCTGACGCTGCTGCGCGACGCGGGGATCGACGTGTCCGCGCCGCTGGACCGGTGCAGCGCGTGAGGGTCACCGCGTCCGCCCCGACCTGACCGTTCCGACCCGGGAGACCCCGTGCCCACCACCCGGACCCACGGCGACCTGTTCGAGCTCGGCCTGCCCGCTCTCGCGCACGGCTGCAACTGCCGCGGCTCGATGGCCGGCGGCATCGCCCTGCAGTTCCAGGCCCGCTGGCCCGACATGGCGCGCGCGTACCGGGAGCGGTGCCTGGCCGGGGACTTCCAGCTCGGCGACGTCATGCCGTGGGAGACGCCCGAGGGGCTGGTGGTCTACAACCTCGCCACCCAGGTCGAGACCGGCGCCGACGCCCGGCTCGACGCGATCGACACGACCGTGCGGGCGGCGCTCGTGGACGCCGAGCGCCGCGGTCTGGACCGGGTGGGGGTGCCGCGCATCGGCGCCGGCATCGGCGGGCTGGACTGGGCGGACGTGCGTGAGGTGCTGCACCGGGCGGGGGACGAGTCGCCCGTGGAACTGGTGGTCGTCACCCGGCCGCGCGGCTCCTGACCGCGTTCCTCCCCGCAGCGGGGCGCCGCGCGTGCACGACCCCGTGCACGCGGTCCGCGGCGGCGACGACGTCCTCGTGCTCCCACACCCGCACGACGTGCCAGCCGGCCTCCGTGAGCCGGGCGTCGGTGTCGCGGTCCCGCGCGGTGATGCTGCCCAGCTTCACCCGCCACCAGGCGGCGTTCGCCCTCGGCGGGTGGACGTGCACGGGGCACGAGTGCCAGAAGCACCCGTCGACGAACACCGCGACCCGTGCGCCGCGGAACACCAGGTCCGCGCGGCGCCGCCGGTTCGTGCCCGGCGGGGTGGCGTCGACGAGGTAGCGCAGGCCGCGCCGGTGCAGCTCGCGGCGCAGCGCCAGTTCCGGCGCGGTGTCGCGGCGGCCGGTGCGGCGCATGATCCCGGCGACGGCGGCGCTGGAGGCGGGCGGTGCGGGACCGGGTTCCTCCCACGCGCTCACCACCGCACCGTACGGCTGCCGACGACGCTCCGGGCCTGCGTCCACAGGGCGGTGCCCCGCCGGGGTGCGCGGGTCCTGCGCGCACCCCGGCGGTGACCTCAGCTCAGCTCGAGGTCCACGTCCACGTCGAGCACAGCGGCCGAACCCAGCGGCAGGCCGGGCGGGGTCAGCGTGCCGATGGCAGCCTCGACGACGGCCCCGGCCGCGAACGTCGTCGCGTCCTGGAACAGCCCACCGACGAGCTGGATCGACGTCGGCATGCCGTCGCGGTCCCGCCCGGTCGGCACCGCCAGCGACGGGTGACCGGTCAGGTTCGTCGGCGCCGTGTTCGTCACCATGGTGGTGCCGCGGCCGAGGATGACGTCCTCGGGCTCGGGGTGGTCCAGCAGTTCGGGCGCGACCTGGGGGGTGGTCGGCATCGCCAGGAGAGTCGCCTCCCCGAGTGCCGCCTCGACCTGCTTGGTCAGCGCGAACCGCAGGTTCTGCGCCTTGGCGTGCATGGTGCCGTGGTACTCGTCCTGCAGGTAGCGGCCGGTGAGCAGCCAGACCTTGTAGAAGGGGGCGAACTCGTCCGCCTCCAGCTTGCGGGTGAGCGCGAAGGCGTGGGCACGGTTCCCGTCGACGACGCCGCGGTGGCCGAAGCCGATGCCGTTGGACTGGTTCATGCCCCAAGCGAGCGTGCACAGCAGTGCGGTCTCGATGGACCAGGCGTCCTTCCACAACGGGATCGAGACCCGGGTGACCGTGGCGCCGGCCTCCTCGAGGGCCGTCAGGGCGCGCTCGAAGTTCGTCAGCACGTCCGGGTCGCAGATCGTCGGGTCGACGGCCTCCTCCACCACGGCGATCGTCATCCCCGCCACCCCCCGGTCGAGGGCTTCCACGCAGCGCGTCGGCTCGTTGGCGCCACGCACCCACTGCGGGTCGCGCTCGTCGTGGCCGGTGAGGACGTCGGTGGCGATCGCGGTCGTCCGCACGGTGCGCGCGATGGGGCAGACGTAGTCGATGGAGTGGTCCATGTGCGTCACGCCGGCCGAGGGGATCGCCCCGTGGGTGGCCTTCAGGCTCACCACCCCGTTGAAGGACGCGGGGATGCGCGCCGAGCCGCCCTGGTCGACCCCCAGGGACAGGTCGACGTGGCCGGAGGCGACCGCCGAACCGGAACCCCCGGAGGACCCGCCGGCCGAGCGGGTGCGGTCGTGCGGGTTGCGGGCCGGGGCGAAGAACGCCGACTCCCCCGTTCCGGAGGAGGAGAAGTCGTCGAGGTTCAGCTTGCCGACGAGGGTGCCGCCGGCGTCCAGCAGCCGTTCCACCGCCACCGCGTCCGAGGTGGGGGTGTAGGGGGCGACGCGGGAACCGTTGGTCAGCGGAACTCCCGCCACCGCCAGGTTGTCCTTGGCCCCGAAGCGCATCCCGGCGAGCGGGCCGTCCGGTGCGCCGGGCACCAGGCACCGGCGCACGAACGCGTTGAACGGGTCCTCCTCCGGCGTGGGCCGGCGTCCCGGGTCACGGGTGGTCCACTTCAGCGGGGCGTGGTCGAAGGGCAGCTCGTCGAGGCGGTCGATGGAAGCCAGCACCCCCTCCAGGACACCGGCGTACATCTCCGCCTCGGCGTCGGTCAGGTGCAGGAACTCCGCAGCGCCGGCCGCCTTGACCTGCTCGGGGGTCGGCTTGCGGAGGAATCCGCGCAGTCGTGTGCTCGTGGGTTCCACGGTGGTCTCCTCTGCTGGGGTCAGACGAACGGGGTGAAGACGAGCTGCGGTTCCTCCTCCTTCAGCATGGGCACGGCGTACATGGCGTCGATCTGGGCGCGCACGTCCGGGTAGGAGCGCACGATGGCGTCGAACTCCTCCGGGGTGACGGTCAGGCCGGCGGCGGCCAGCAGGACCTCGACGGACGTCTTCGGGTCGGTGGTGGTGCTCACGCGGCGACCTCCAGGGTCATGGCGGGGACGGCGAGGTGGTGGGTGGTGATGCGCTGGTAGGCGTCGGCGGCCTGGAAGACGGTCGCCTCCTCGAAGGGGCGGCCGGCGATCTGCAGGCCGAGCGGTAGGCCGGTGGAGGTGAACCCCATCGGGATCGACATGGCGGGCAGCCCGACGGCGTTGAAGTAGGGGGTGAGGACGGTGGCCATGACGAGGTCGAAGTCCAGGCTCTCCAGGAGCGGGGCGGCGATCGTCGTGGTGGGCGTCAGCAGCAGGTCGACGTCGGTCATGAGTTCCGTGGTCGCCTTGACCGTGGCGCGGCGCACGCGCTGCGCCTGCACGTAGTCGGCGGCCGAGAAGAGCGCCCCCTTGACGATCGCCATCCGGGTCGGGGCGCCGTAGTCGGCCCACCTGGCCTGCAGGTCTCCGCGGTGGTAGGCGAACGCCTCCGCGCAGAACCCGTAGGCGGTGGCCGTCATGGCCTCGGCGAAGTTCGGCAGCGCCACCTCCACGACGTCGGCGCCGGCGGCGGCGAGCACGTCCACGGCGGCGCGGAACGCCACGGCGTTCTCCGGGTCGAAGCCCGGGGTGTCGAGCAGGTGGGTGGCCACGCCGATCCGCAGGCCGGTGACGTCGCCGGTGAGGGCCGCGAGGTAGTCGGGCACGTCGACGTCGGCGGTCGTCGGGTCGGACGGGTGCGCCCCCGCCATGACGCCGAGCATCAGCGCGCAGTCGCGCGCGGAGCGGGCCATCGGGCCGACGTGGTCGTAGGAGAACCCCAGCGGGGTGCAGCCGGACTTCGGCACCCGGCCGAACGTCTGCTTCATGCCGCTGATCCCGCACAGGGCGGCCGGGTAGCGCACCGAGCCCCCGGTGTCGGTGCCCAGGCCGCCGAGGAACAGGCCCGCGGCGACGCCGTTGCCGGTCCCCGAGCTGGAGCCGCCGGTCCAGCGCTCGGTGTCCCACGGGTTGCGCGGGATCGGGAACGGCTTGGACGGGTCCGGGCAGCCGACCGCGTACTCCATGGTCGTGGTCTTGCCGGTGACGATCCCGCCGGCCGCCTTGAGCCGCGCCACGACGACCGCGTCGCCCTGCTCGCCGAACGCGGGGTCCATGACGAGGCTCTGCGACGTGGTGGGGGTCCCCTCGACGGAGAGGATGTCCTTGATGCCCAGCGGGATCCCGGCCAGCGGTCCGGGGTCGTCCCCCGCGGCGAGGGCGGCGTCGACCGCGGCGGCCGCCTCCAGGGCGGCCTCGTCGGTGCGGTGCAGGTACACCCCGAGCGTCGCGTCGAGGGCGTCGGCGCGGGCGATCGCGGTGCGGACCAGATCGACGGCGGTGGTCGTCCCGGCGCGCAGGGCGGCGGCGGCGTCGGCGATGGTGAGCAGCTCGGTGGCGGGGGTGGTGAGGGCGGTCAGGGGTTCGGTGGCGGTCATGCGGGCGCTCCAGCGGTCGAAGGGGCGGTGGTGTGCAGGGGTTCTTCGGCGGGCCTGGACAGGTGGTGGGTGGTGGCGGCCTGGAAGGCGGAGGCGAGGGCGAACAGGGTGGGCTCGTCGTGCGGGCGGCCGGCCAGCTGCACGCTCGTCGGAACCCCGTCCACGAGCGCACCGGGCACCACGAGGGCGGGGCTGCCGGAGTAGTTGAACGGAACGGTCACGCGGCTGGCGACGTCGAGCCAGTCCACGAGCCCGTCGCCGGTGTCCACCAGCATGTCCGCGAGCTTCGGCGGGGTGGTCGTCGCCGCCGGGGTGACGAAGGCGTCGAGGCCGGCGGCCGCCATCACGGAGTCCAGCTGCTGCTGGAACACCGCCCGGTAGCGCAGCGCCTTGAGGTAGTCCGCGGCGTGCACGTACGGGGTGGCGGAGAGGATCCCCGCGCCCATGGCGTCGCGGTCCTCGATGAGGTGGGCGACGTCGGCGTGCAGCGACAGCATTTCCGAGTAGATGACCGTCCAGCTGGCGGCGGCGATGACGTCGACCTCCTCGAGCTCGACGTCGACGACCTCCACGCCCGTGCCCGCCAGTTCCACCAGGGCGGACTCGTACGCGGCGCCGACGGCGGGGTGCATCCGTTCCTCGAACCACCCGCGCAGCCGGCCGACCCGACGACCGGCGACGCTCGCGCCGATCGCCGCGGTGTGGTCGGGGACGGGGCGCGCGGAACTCGTCGGGTCACCGGCGCTGGCGCCGCTGATGACGTCGAGCACGAGCGCGGCGTCGGCGGCGGAGCGGGTCATCGGACCGGCGTGGTCCATCGTCCAGGACATCCCCATGACCCCGTCGCGCGGCACCCTGCCGTAGGTGGGCTTGATGCCCGTCAGGCCGCAGTAGCTGCTGGGGATGCGGATGGAGCCGCCGGTGTCGGTGCCGATGGCCACCGGCAGCATGCGGGCCGCGACGGCCGAACCCGATCCGGAGGAGGAGCCACCCGTCGTCCGCTCCACGTCCCACGGGTTCCGGCACGGCCCGAACGTGCGGTTCTGAGCGCCGCCGCACGCGAACTCGAAGGTGTGCAGCTTGGCGAGCAGGACGCCGCCGGCGTCGCGCAGGCGGGCCGCCAGCGTGGCGTCGGTGGTGGGGACGTGGTCGGCGTACAGGGCGGAACCGCCCGTGGTGCGGATCCCCGCGGTGGCCACGATGTCCTTCAGGCCGTAGGGGACCCCTTCCAGGGGGCGGGCGGTGCCCGCGGCCCACCGGTCGGCGCTGGTGCGCGCAGCGGCCAGCGCCTGCTCCTCCAGCGGTGTCAGGACCGCGTTGAGGACCGGGTTCACCGCGCTGATGCGGGCGAAGCAGTCCTGGACGGCCTCGACGGGGGACGCCTCGCCCGCCGCGTAGAGGCCGAGCAGCTCGGTGGCGGTCAGGTCGGAGAGGTTCACGCGCCCGCCTCCCCCGTGGCTCCCAGCCAGCGCAGCGCGTGCGCGGGTTCGATGACCTGGCCGACGTAGGCGAGCGGTTTCGCGCGCAGCGCGAGGAGCGCGGGGCGCATCGCCAGCGCCTGCGCCAGGCCAGCGGCGCGGCGCTCGTCGCTCCAGTCCAGCCCCTGGTCCGCGGCCATCGCGTCGACGAGGGCCCGGTCCGGCAGGGGACCGGGGTTGTCGGGTGCGTCGGGTGTGGTCATGGCAGTGCCTCCTCCGGTGTGGTTGCTGCGGTGCGTGGTGCGGTCTGCGGGACGAGGTGGGCGGTGGGGACCCGGTGGTCCGCGGCCGGCCGGGGCCGGACGGCGAGCGCGAGCGCACCGGTGGCGAGCAGCGGCACGGTCCACAGCCCCAGGGCCGTCGCGGGTCCGGTGAGTGCGAGCAGCCCGGCGACGAGGGCGCCGAGCAGCAGCCCGGTGTCGCACGCGATCCGGTACCAGCCGAACGCGCTCTCCAGCTGCTGGGCGGTGTCCAGGACCAGCGCCGCGGGCAGCACCCAGGTCGCCCCGACGGTCACGCCGAGCGCGGCGCACCCGAGGACGAACGTCAGGGCCGTCGTGCCCAGGCCGATGAGGGTCAGGGCGACCAGGCCCCAGGCGCAGGCCACCGCCATCGCGGCGCGCCGGTCCAGCCGCGGGGGCAGCCGGGACGCGGCGAGCATCGCCAGGACGTCGGCCATCCCCAGGGCGGTCAGCGCCACCAGGAGCGTCCCGGTGCCCAGGCCGTCGCCGGCGCCGACGAGGGGGACGATCGTCACGGCCAGCCCGCTGCGGGTGGCCTGGCCGGCGCCGCTGAGCAGCAGCAGCCGCCGGGGCGGGCGGGGGCCGTGCCGCTCGGGCAGCCCCAGCCGGGGCCGGTGCGCGATCGGCGCGCCGCGCACCGCCGCGGCGGCGAGGACCGCTGCCGCTCCGGCGACCGCGGCCGCCGCGGTGAACGTCGCGGTCACGAGGTCACCGCCGGTGAGGGCGACGGCCAGGGCCGCGACCGGGCCGGCGGCGATCCCGGCGAACCACGCCGCCTGGAAGGAGCCGAACCCGGCGCCCCCGCCGGCTCGGCCCCCTCCGGAGGTCAGCGCGTACCCGGCCGCCCCGGTGAGCAGCGCCACCCCGACGCCCTGCAGGGCACGGCCCGCCACGAGCACCGGGTAGGCCGCCAGTGCCGCGAGGCCCGCACCCGCGGCGCACAGGACGAGCGAGGCGGTCACGGTGCGGCGCAGCGGCAGCCTCGGGATCCAGCGGCTCCCGAGCAGGCCGAGCACGACCACCGGCACCTGCAGGGCCGCGACCGCCGCGCCGGCACCGAAGGCGGTGGCGCCGAGGTGGACGGCCAGCACCGGGACGAGGGGGCCGGTGAGGCCCAGGGCGAGGCCCGACCCGGTGGTGACGACCAGCAGGGTGGTGCGCCGCTGCGCCGCGGGGCTCACTCGACCGACACGTCGGTGACGTCCACGAACCAGGACTGCGGTTCCACGAACCCCTGGACGTTCGCGGCGAGGACGCGCGGGTTGCGGTCGTTGACGACGAACAGCCACGGCGCCTGCTCGGTGATGATCGCCGACGCCTGCGCGTACAGGTCGCTGCGACCGGCTTCGTCGAGGGTCTCCTTGGCCTGCTGGAACAGCGCCTCTACCTGCGGGTCGTGCCAGCCGGTGACGTTGGTGACACCGGTGCCCAGCCAGTTGTTCCAGAAACCCTCCTGCTGGAACGACAGGCTGATGTTGATGGCGCTGGCCCCCCCGGGGATGTTGCCGACGAAGTAGTCGGTGAGCATGGAGGCCCACTCGATGGGCTGCAGTTCCACGTCGATGCCGACGGCTGCGAGGTCGCGTTGCAGAGCCTCGTTCATCGGCCCCGGGATCATGTTGCCGGACCCGCTCGTCGGGTACGACAGGGTGGCGGTGACGCCGCCGGCGTACCCGGCGTCGGCGAGCAGCTGCCTGGCCCGGTCGGGGTCGTAGTCGTACAGGTCGTTCTCGGCCCGGTAGGCCGCGTTCGCCTTCGGGCACACCTGCAGGGCGGGTTCGGCGGTGCCCTGCAGGACGTTGTCGCAGAGCGATTGCCGGTCGATGGCGTAGTTGGCGGCCTGCCGGACGCGCACGTCGTTCCACGGTGCCTGCGTGGTGTCGAGGCACCACGGCCACACGTGGTCGTAGCTGTTGGTCTCGACCTGGAACCCCGCCTGCTTCAGCGAGGGCACGTCGTCCGGCGGGGGCACCTCGATCCAGTTGACCTCGCCGGAGCGCAGCGCCGCGACGCGGGTGGTCGTGTCCGGGATGGGGCGCAGGATGAGCGTGTCGACCGCCGGCGCACCGTCCCAGTAGTCGGCGTTCGCCGCCAGCTGCAGGCTCTGGCCACGCTCGACGCTGACGAACGTGAACGGGCCGGTGCCGACCGGCTCCTGCCCGAACCCGTCGTTGCCGGCCGCCTGGATCGCGGTGGGCGAGCCCATGTAGACCGTGGTGAGGTCGGAGGGGAGGTAGGCCCACGGGCCCGCGCAGTCGATGCGGAGCGTGTGCTCGTCGACGGCGGTGGCCGCGGCGATGCCGGCGATGGACAGGCCCGCCTGGCCGTTGAGCTCCTGGTAGAAGAACTCGAACGACGGGTCGGTGTAGCGGCGGAGGTTGAACACGGCGGCGTCGGCGTTCCACGGGGTGCCGTCGTGGAAGCTCACGCCCTGGCGCAGCGTGAACGTCCACGAGTCGCCGGTCTCATTCGGTTCCCAGCTCTCGGCGAGCCCGGGCACCACGGGGGGGATGACGCTGCCGTCGGTGAGGTCGAAGCGGGTGAGGCCGTCGTAGAGCTGGTTGGCGACGAACCGCAGGCCCTCGTAGCCCTCGTTCTGAGCCATGCCCGTGTCCAGCAGGGGGATGTCGCTGGCCGTCATGCCGATGACGAGCGTGCCGGCTCCCTCGCCGCCGCCGCCCTCGCTGGCCGCGCCCGGTGCTGAGCAGGCGGCGGCGAGGGTGCTGAATCCGGCGAGGGACGCGAGCAGGACGTTGCGGCGGGTCGTCCCCGTCGCGGCGGGGAACGGCGGAGGGGTTGGCGGCGCGGTGTGGGCCACGGGTGTTCCTCTCTGGCGCTGAGCTGGCGCTCAGGCCGGGGACGGAGCGGCGAGAGCGGGGCGGGAGGTGAGGTTGAGGTGGCAGGCGGCGAGCGAGCCGGCCGGTGTCACCGCCAGCAGGGGGCGGTCGGCGGCGCACGTGTCCATCACCCAGGGGCACCGGGTGCGGAAGGTGCACCCCGAGGGCGGGTCGGCGGGGTTGGGCGGTTCCCCGGTGAGGACGATCCGCTCGCCGGGCGCGCCGGGTGCCGACGACAGCAGAGCCTTGGTGTAGGGGTGAGCGGGATCGCGGTACAGGGAACCTGCGGTGGCCTGCTCCACGACGCGCCCGAGGTACATGACGAGCACGCGGTCGCTGATGTGCTCGACGACGGACAGGTCGTGGGAGATGAACAGGTAGGAGACGCCGAGGTCCGACTGCAGCTCGGCCAGCAGGTTGAGCACCTGCGCCTGCACCGACTTGTCCAGCGCGGAGACCGCCTCGTCGCAGACGACGAGGTCCGGGCCGGTGACCAGGGCGCGGGCGATCGCGGCTCGCTGCAACTGCCCGCCGGACAGCTCGTGCGGGTAGGAGTCGCCCTGTTCGGCCCGCAGACCGCAGCGGACGAGCATGTCGTCGACGGTGGAGCGCCAGGCGCGGCGGGCGACGCCGTGCGCGCGGAGGTTGAACTCCAGGGAGGAGCGGACGGTCAACCGGGGGTTGAACGACGTCTGCGGGTTCTGCGGCACCAGCTGCAGGCGGCGGCGGACCTCCTTCAGCTCACGGCCGCGGGCGCGCAGCACGTCGGTGCCCGCGAAGGTCACCGTGCCCCGGTCGGGTTGGAGCAGCCGCAGGACCATCTTGGCGGTGGTGGACTTCCCGCACCCGGACTCCCCCACCACGCCCAGGGTCTCGCCGCGGGCGACGGTGAAGCTGACGTCGTCGGCGGCGCGGGTGCCGTTGGGGAACGTCTTGGCCAGGTCGACGACGTCGAGGAGCTTCTCCCGCGCCGGGCCGGGCGCGCCCGCGGGGCTCACGCCGCCACCACCGGGTTCGCGACCGGGCAGGCGGCCCGGTGCCCGTCGGCGACCGGCAGCAGCGCGGGGGGCTGCGTCCGGCAGGACTCCTGGGCGAGTGCGCACCGGTCGGCGAAGGAGCAACCGTGGAAGTCGGTGCCGGCGACGGGCGGGGACCCGGGGATCGCCTTGAGGTGCCCGCGTTCGCTCGTGGGCCGGGGGATCGCGTCGAGCAGGGCCTGCGTGTAGGGGTGCCGGGGGTTCTCCAGGACCTCCTTCGCCGGGCCCTCCTCGACGATGGAACCGGCGTACATCACCGCGACCCGGTCGGCGACGTCGGCCGCGACGGACACGTCGTGGGTGACCAGCAGCAGGGCGGTGCCGAGCCGCTCCTGCAGGTCGCCGAACAGGTCGAGGATCTGCGACTGCACCGTGACGTCCAGGGCGGTCGTGGGTTCGTCGGCGAGCAGGACGACGGGGTCGCAGGCGACGGCGATCGCGATGGCGACGCGCTGGCGCATGCCGCCGGACAGCTCGTGCGGGTGGGAGGTGGCGACGCGCGGGGGGCTGGGGATGCCCACCAGGGCGAGCAGTTCCAGCGCCCGGGCACGGGCGGCCCCCCGGTCCGCCACCATGCCGTGCAGGCGCAGGACCTGCTCGAGCTGACGGCCCACCGGGCGCAGCGGGTCCAGGGAACCGTTGGGGTCCTGCGGGACCATCGCGAGGGTCCGCCCGCGCACGGCACGCACGGCCGCGGCGTCCAGCCGCATGAGGTCCTGGTCCCCGAGCACCACGCTGCCGGTGTGCCGGGCGGAGGACCCGTACAGCCGCAGGATCGAGCGGATCGTCACCGACTTGCCGCTGCCGCTCTCCCCGAGCAGCACCAGCGACTCCCCGGCACCGACGCTCACGTCGACGCCGCGCACGGCGAGGACCTGCTGGCCCCCGCGGTTGAAGGTGGTGGTCAGGCCGGTGACCTCCAGGGCCGGGCCGGCGGTGGGCGCCGGGGCGCAGGGAAGGGCGGCAGCGGTCCCGGGGGTCTCGGTGGGGCTGGTCACGAGGCGTCCGTCCTCACGTTGAAGAAGTCGCGGAGGCCGTCGCCGAGGACGTTGAACGCCACGGAGACGACGAGGATCGCGACGGCGGGCACGAGCAGGAGCGAAGGTGCGGTGAACAGGTACTGCTGCATCTCGCTGACCATCACGCCCCACTCGGCGGTCGGCGGGGAGACGCCGAGACCGAGGTAGCTCAGCCCGGCCGCGTAGACGATGGACAGGCCGACCAGTGCGGTGGCGTAGACGACGACGCCGGGCGCCACGTTCGGCAGGACCTGGCGCAGGGCGATCGACACCCGGCCCGCGCCGGAGACCTGGGCCGCAGCCATGAAGTCGGCGGACTTGATGCGCATCGCCTCGGACTCGGTCACCCGCGCCACCGGGGGGACGAGGATGACGGCCAGCGCGATGATCGCGTTGCTGATGCCCGACCCGAGCGCAGCGGCGATGGCGATGGCCAGCAGCACGGCGGGGAAGGCGTAGAGCACGTCGAGCGACCGCATGACGAGCGTGTGCACCCTCGGGTGGCCCAGGGCGGCGATCAGTCCGAGGACGATCCCGACGGCTGCGGCGAACACCACCGGCAGCAGGCCGGCGAGCAGGGAGGGGCGGGCTCCGTGCAGCAGTCGCGTGAGGACGTCGCGACCCTGCCCGTCGGTGCCGAGCAGGTGCCCCGGGGAGCCGATCGGCTGGAGGCGGGCCGCGAGGTCACCCTCCAGCGGCCCGTAGGGCGAGATCAGCGGGGCGAGGAGCGTGAGCGCCGCGACGGCGGCGAGTACGACGGCGGACACCAGGGCCGGTGCCGGGAGGCGGCGCGCCCGCCGGGCGGTGCGGGGCCGGCTCACCGCAGCCGGGGCGAGCGCGGGTGCTTGGGTGGTCATCGTTCCTCCTGGCGGTGTGGCGGCAGGCGGGTCCCGGGCGGTTCCGGGCAGGGCGCACCGTCCGGTTCGGTGGAACCGGTGCGAGGGCGTCCAGGGGACGCGGTGGCGAGCGGTCAGGCGCGAACCCGGGGGTCGATGAGGCTGTGCAGCAGGTCGACGACGACGTTGATGAGGACGAAGGCGAACGCCGCCACCATGACGCCGGACTGGATGACCGCCAGGTCGCGCTTGGAGATGGAGTCGAACACGAGCTGGCCCAGGCCGGGCCAGGAGAACACCGTCTCGACGAAGACGACACCGCCGAGCAGGTAGCCGACCTGAAGACCCGCCACCGTCAACAGGGTGGGGGTGGTGTTGTGGAAGGCGTGCCACAGGATGCGGCGCTCGCTGAGCCCCCGGGCCCGGTAGGAGTCGATGAAGTCCATGCTCATCACGTCCAGGACGGTCGACCGGAACATGCGGGCGATGATCCCCGCGGGTACCAGGGCAGCTGTAATTCCGGGCAGGACGAGGTGCCAGAGCAGGTCGCCCCACGTTCCCCCGCCGATGGCGGAGTACATGCCCGACACAGGGAACCACCCGGTGCCGTTGGCGAGCACGATGATCAGCAGCAGACCGATCGTGTACTGCGGGGTGGAGATGCTGAACAGCGCCAGGGCGTTGCTGACGGTTGCAGCCACCCTCCCCCGGCGCAGGGCCGCCACCGCACCGAGCACCAGACCGAGGACGACCGCCAGCACGGCGGAGAACGCGGTCAGCCACAGCGTGTTGACGAACGCGTCGGCGACCAGGCCCAGGACGGGCCGCTGCTGGGCGATGGACTGGCCGAGGTCGCCCTGGAACATCGCGGCGAGCCAGCTCAGGTACTGCACCGGCAACGGCTGGTCCAGGCCGAGCCGCGCCGTGAGCGCCTCCCTCGCTTCGGGGGTGCTCGTCGGACCCAGCATGCTCGCCACCGGGTCACCGGGGATGATCTTGATGGTGATGAACACGACGAGCGACACCCCGAGCAGGATCGGCACGCTCAGCAGCAGTCGTCGTGCGAGGAACTTCGTCACTGTCGACCCCTCTTCCTCGGCATCCGCGAGACCAGAGCGAGCTTGTCGCTGCGCAACCGCCCGAAGCCCATCTCGACGGGGCGGCCGGAACCATCCAGGCTGATCCGGCGGAACAGCATCACGGCACGGCCGGCGGGCAGACCCAGCCGGAGCGCCGTGGGACCGTCCGCGTTGACCGCCTCGAACGTGATCTCGGCGCTGCCCAGGTCGACCCCGGAGTTCTCCATGTGCTGGTAGTAGTCACCGGTGAACGTGGCGCCCTGCATGCCCCGTGCATCGGACTCCCGCACGTAGCTGGAGGCTATGTGGTAGATCGCACCGTCCACGTGCATCTCGACGTCCAGGTGCCGCACCAATTCGGTGGTGGAGATCTGCAGACCTGCGGCGATGGGCCCCGGAGCGGGCATCACGTCGACGACGGAGATGCGACCCGTCACCGTGCGCTCGCGACGGTAGTGCCGGCCGATGTCCGCGCTGAGCGTGTCCAGGGGGTGCATGGCCTGCCGGTCGACCAGGTACGTCCCCGTCCCCTGCCGACGCTCCACCAGCCCCTCGGTGCGCAGCATCTGCAGCGCGCCGCGCACGACGCTGCGGGTGGTGCTGTACTCGAGCATGAGTTCGTGCTCACCCGGGAGCACGGATCCGGCGTCGAAGCGACCACGACGGATGTCCTCCCGGAGCAGGTCCCGGACGAGAACCACCCGGGGGTCCGTGAGGGGCTGCGGTGGTGCGGGAACCGCCGTCGCGATGGGCATGACCGAACGTTGGCCCGCGGGAGTTTCTATCGAATGTCTCATCCGTGACGAGGAAGTTACGCCGTCCAGTTGCACCATCAACCCCCTCTGACCTGCGATGATGCTGCACAGCGGCGTCGATCGGCCGAGAACTCGCAGGGCGCGGGTCGCTTCGCCCGATCGGGTGACAAGTGCTCAGTCCCCGTGGCGACGTGCCGACGAACCGGCGTGGCCCCCTACTCCTCCGTCAGGTCCGCCGGTCGCGGCGCCGCCGAGAAGGCGCGCGAGCACGCCGCGCGCGCCGAGGAGCTGCGCCGCGAGCTGACCCGGGTGGAGCGCGAGCAGCGCAACTGGGAGGCCGGTGCAGAGGGCGAACGGCTCGTCGCCGAGGCCCTGGCCGTGCTGGAGGCGGACGGCTGGACGGTCCTGCACGATGTCCGCTGGCCCGGCCGGCAGCGCGCGAACGTCGACCACGTCGCGATCGGTCCCGGCGGGGTCGTCGTGGTGGACAGCAAGAACTGGACCGGGGTGGTGTCCTTCCGCGACGACGAGCTGCGGGTGGGTGGCCGGTCGATGGCGAGGGAGCTCACCGGGGTCGCGGCCGCGACGTCCGCCGTCACCACGCACGTGCCCGCCCGGCACCGCCGCGACGTGCTCGGCGTGCTGTGCCTGGTGCAGCAGCACGCCCCCGCGCGGGAGGTCGGTGCGGTCACCGTCGTGAGCAGGGACGCCGTCGCGGACCTGCTGCGGGCCCTGCCGACGGCGCTGGAGCCGCGCCAGGTGACCCGGGTCGTCGACGTCCTGGCGAGGGAACTCGGCGACGATGCGGGGCCCGCGGCGGGCGGTGCCCTCACCAGCGCCGACATCGTCCCGCCCCGGCGGGCTCCTCGCGGACGGGTGCGGCAACCCGCCCGGAGACCGGAGCGGCGCCGGGGGAAGCAGCGCTCCGGGATCGAGGTCCTCGTGCGGGCGGTGCTGTCCGTCGTGGCGGCCCTCGTCGTCGTGGGGTTGTTCCAGGATTTCGTGGAGTCCCTCGGCGAGAGCCTGGCGCCTCCTGCGGTCACGACGCAGCAGCCGATCACCGGGCCGTGACAGCTGCGCTCAGTGCCCCTTGAACGCCTCCGCCAGCCACCACGAACCCCCGTCGTTGGCGATCTTCGCGTCGATCAGGAAGGGCCCGCTGCGGGGCCCGGTGAGCCAGGCGTCCAGCGCGTCGAGATCAGCGACCGTGCGCACCACGACGCCGTCGAACCCGTACCCGCGGGCGATCGCGGCGAGGTCGGTGTCGGGGAACGTCACCGTGGAGGTGTCCGCGCCGGAGGGGCCGAAGTGGTGCACCTCCGCGCCGTAGGCGGCGTCGTCGTACACGACGACCACCAGGGGCAGCCCCAGGCGCACCACGGTCTCCAGCTCGGCGGCCGCCATGAGCAGGCCGCCGTCACCGGTGCCGAGGACGGGCAGCCGGTCCGGTCGCGCCAGCGCCGCACCGATCGCGGTGGCCAGGCCGAGGCCGACGGACTGGAACGCCTGCGTGAAGCAGAACCCCTGCTCGTCGGGCACCGACAGGTACGCGCTGGGGTACCCCATGAAGTTGCCGGAGTCGATCGCGACGACCCGCTCGGTGGGCAGGCGCCGGTCCAGCTCACGGCTGAGGACCCGCGGGTCGATGGCCGTGGCGGTGGACAGGTCGGGGGTGTCGACGTCGGCCCAGCGCCCCTGCCGCGCGATCCGGTCGGCGACCTGCGCGCTGCGGTACCCCGGCACGGGTTCGGGGAACTCCTCCAGCAGCGCGGACGCCGTCTGCGCCACGTCGCCGAGGACGCCCAGGCCGATCGGCCGGTTCGCGCCGAGCGCGGCGTCCTCCACGTCGACCTGCACGACGCGCGCCCCGTCCCCGATGAGGGTTCCGTGCCGCATCGTCCACATGTTCAGCGTGCAGCCCCAGCCGACGAGCAGGTCGGCGCCGCGCACCAGGTCCGCGGTGGTGGGTGAGGAGAAACCCCCGGAGATGCCCAGGTCGAACTGCTCGCCGTGGAACAGGCCGTTCGCGACGGCCGACGTCGCCAGCAGCGCCCCGGTGCGCTCCCCCAGCTCCCGCAGCACCGGCCCGGCGGAGCGGGCGCCGCGGCCGGCGACGAACACCGGCCGCTCGGCCGCGCGCAGCAGCGCGGCCAGTTCGGCGACGGCGCGGCGGCCGGGTCGCACCGGGTCCGGCTGCGGGACCGGCGCCACCGGGTCGGGAACCCCGTCCGGGGCGGGTTGCGCCTGCACGTCCAGCGGCAGGTTCAGCACGACGGTGCGGCGCTCGTTGGGGGGGGGGGGGGGGGGGGGGGGGGGGGGGGGGGGGGGGGGGGGGGGGGGGGGGGGGGGGGGGGGGGGGGGGCGGGGGCGGGGGGCGGGCGCGGGGGGGGCGGGGGCGATG